>NZ_JBIFXS010000008.1:0-139982 GCF_043558645.1 Mariniflexile sp. HNIBRBA6329
CAATGATAACATTGTTCAGCTTTAATTTATAAATTTAATCCTTTAATAATCTGTATCGGTTATTTAGGACTAGACAATAATAGGGTTATTTATTTTAAGCTACCAACCATATCTTCCGGTTTTACCCACGCATCATAATCTTCAGCAGTAACATAGCCTAAATTAACAGCTTCTTCTTTTAGGGTAGTACCATTATTATGGGCTGTATTTGCTATTTCAGCAGCTTTATAATAACCAATTTTAGTGTTCAATGCAGTAACCAGCATTAATGAGTTGTTTAATAGCTTTTTAATAACATCGTGGTTTGGTTCAATACCAACAGCACAATGCTCGTTAAAACTAGCGCAAGCGTCACCAATTAATTGTGCCGATTGAATAGCATTTGCAGCCATTACAGGTTTGAATACATTCAGTTCATAATGTCCTTGTAAGCCACCAACAGAAATAGCCACATCATTACCAATTACTTGAGCACAAACCATTGTTAAAGCTTCACATTGCGTTGGGTTTACTTTTCCGGGCATAATAGAACTTCCTGGTTCGTTTGCAGGAATAATAATTTCCCCAATACCACTTCTAGGTCCAGATGCCATCATTCTTACATCGTTTGCGATTTTATTTAAAGAAACAGCTAATTGCTTTAAAGCTCCGTGTGTTTCAACTATAGCATCGTGTGCAGCAAGCGCTTCAAACTTATTTGGAGCTGTAACAAATGGAAGTCCAGTAAATTGGGCTATATATTCAGCAACACGTTTACTATAGCCTTTAGGTGTGTTTAGACCGGTTCCAACGGCCGTTCCTCCTAATGCTAATTCGCTTAAGTGAGGCAATGTGTTTTCTAATGCTTTTAAGCCATAATCCAATTGAGCTACATACCCAGAAAGTTCTTGACCTAAAGTTAATGGTGTCGCATCCATTAAATGTGTACGACCTATTTTTACAACATTTTTAAATGCTTCTGATTTTTTCTTCAATGTATCTCGAAGTTGTTTTACCCCGGGAATGGTAACTTCTACTACTTTTTTGTACACAGCAATGTGCATGCCCGTTGGAAACGTATCGTTAGATGATTGTGATTTGTTAACATCATCATTAGGTTGAATTGCTTTTTCTCCATCACCAATAACTTTACCAGCTAATTGTTGTGCTCTATTAGCAATTACCTCGTTAGCATTCATGTTACTTTGTGTTCCCGAGCCCGTTTGCCAAATTACAAGAGGAAATTGTTCATCGTGCTTTCCTGCTAATATTTCATCGCAAACAGCAGCAATTAAATCGCGTTTTTCAATTGGTAAAACTCCAAGTTCACAATTGGTGTAAGCAGCAGCTTTTTTTAGATAGGCAAACCCGTAAATTATTTCTAAAGGCATAGATGCCGATGGCCCTATTTTAAAATTATTTCTAGAGCGTTCTGTTTGTGCTCCCCAAAGTTTATCGGCAGGTACTTTTACCTCGCCCATGGTATCTTTTTCTATTCTAAAACTCATCGTAAAATGATTTAATTTAAGTTGCAAAGTTAACTGTTTTATGGTTTTTATTAGTAAGTTATTTATTAGTTTTTCCAAGTTTTTTTTAACAGAGTTATAACGCCTTCGTTTTAATTAATTGAATAAAATTAGGTAACTTAGCTTGATATAAAACATTTATTAACTTTACTAAAAATAGTATATAATTATGGCAACAATTAGATTAGGAGATGTTGCTCCAAATTTTACAGCAAAATCTACCGAAGGAGACTTTAATTTTCATGAATGGCTAGGGGATAGTTGGGGAATTTTATTCTCGCATCCAGCAGATTACACGCCGGTTTGTACTACCGAGTTAGGCACTGTAGCAAAATATAAACCAAAATTTGACAAGCGTAACGTAAAAGTAGTTGCATTGAGTGTTGATGGTTTAGAATCTCATAAAGGTTGGGTTAACGATATTAATGAAACACAACATACTACGGTAAATTTTCCAATTATTGCAGATGAAGACAAAAAAGTATCTGAATTATACGATATGATTCATCCAAACGCCAGTGATAAATTTACGGTGCGTTCAGTTTTTGTTATAGGTGATGATAAAAAAGTAAAGTTAATTATAACGTATCCTGCTTCTACAGGGAGAAATTTTGAAGAATTATTACGCGTTATCGATTCTTTACAGTTAACCGCTTACCATAAAGTTGCTACGCCTGCAAACTGGAAAAATGGTGAAGATGTGGTTATTTCGCCAGCAATTACAAATGAGGAAATACCGGCAATGTTTCCAAAAGGGCATAAAGAGATAAAGCCGTATTTGCGGATGACGCCGCAACCTAATTTAGATTAACAACGGGCTGTTAATAATTTTTGGTTTAACTATTGTTTTACAAAAACCGTTGCATTATCTTTGCGAAAGATTTTTTAACAGATACTTACAATTATGTTTGATTTTGACCAATATTTAGGATTTTTAGCTTTTTTAACCATTTTAACAATAGGCTTTTGGTTAATGATTTTCTTATTAACGTTTGTAATTCCTTATTGGATAGGTGGCGCTTTAATTGAAAGATTAAAAGAAATTAGAGAAGAGAAAAAGGCGAAACGTCAAAACTCATAGTTTGCATTATATTTTATAAAAAAAGGGAAACAATTTAATTGTTTCCCTTTTTTTGTGCTTATTAATTTAAACATGAGCGTTATTAGAACTTATGTTTTTATCCTTCAAACTCCATATCTGCACCGCCGTTTTCGCCACCGCGTTGTCTGTCTGGTGATTTTTTTTGTTGTTTAAATCGGTAAATTAAAGATAAATTTATTTGGCGTTGTCTCCATTGAAATTGACTATCTCTTTGAAAAAACTCAGTTGTTGTTATGGAATTATACTTGTTTGAATTAAGTAAGTCTCTTACGTTAAGTGAAATAGTAGCATTATCTTTAAATATATCTTTACTAAATGCTAAATCTAATGAAAACACACCTCTGCTATCACTTTGTGCATCTTGTCTTGCACCTCTATAAAACATATTAGTTTGCCAATCTATTTTAGATGGCAATGTTACTTTGCTGCTTAAACGAGCAAACCAACTATTATTTTTAGCACTATAATCTACACCATTAAACTCACCATCTGTTTCAAACTGAAAAAAGTTAAAACTAGTATTTAGTCTAAGCCATTTTTTTGGATTGTAAAGAATACCAAACTCTGCACCAGTTCTTTTGTTTGTAGATAGGTTTATAGGTATGGTTCTTATAATATCTATACCATCTGATGTTTGCTCACCTGTATTTTCTTGGACACGTTCAAAAGAATCTGTTTCATGCTGGTAATACACAGATGTTGTTAATGTTAGTTTGTCCCATCGTTTTAAATATCCTAAATCAAAAGCACTAGCAAATGCTGGATTTAAATTAGGATTACCTTGAAATACGTTGGTACGACTAGAACGAGAAGGGAATGGGTTAATAAACCAACCGCGTGGTCTATTTATTCTTCTATTGTAACCTAATGTTATGCTTTCTTCACTTTCGCCTTCTTTTCCTAAATTATATATTAAGTTTAAAGTTGGGAATAGGCCTAAATAGTTTTTATTAAAATCAACATCAATAGGAAAACCGAAAGATGCTTCTAATTCTTCATCTGTCAGTGCAGAATCTATGTTTCCTTTTAATTGTGTGTTTTCTAAGCGTAAACCTAAAAGAAACGAGAAATCACCAAACTTTGTTCCGTATTGTGAATAAAATGCATTCACATTTTCTGTGTAGTCAAATATATTAGAAATAGTATCATTTACAACTAAATTACCTGTATTTAGGTCTTCTTGTTCTAAGGTATAATCTTTGATAGTGTTTTCAAAATTACCTCTATAACCTGCTTCAAATCTAGTGTTTTCTCCTATCGGTAAAACATAGTCTACTTGAAATAAAGATTCCTTTTGATCTTGAATTTCTAAAACATTTTCTATTTGAAAAGGCTCAGGATTCGTTTGGTTAGTCGTTATATAATCTTCATTAAAAAAGGTGAATTGTTTTTCATCTCCTTTTTCATATTGAACATCGGCAGTAAGTTCATGACCACTATTATTAAACTTAGTGATGTAATTTAACGCAAATTGATAGTTGTTACCATCTTCACTTTGTCTTTCTGTTCTTAAGGTCTGTTCGACGATGCTGCCACCGTTAAAACGGTTACTATTGTTAAGCGATTTATCCCTGTCTTCACCATATCTGTAAAAAACACTACCTGTTAGCGATGTTTTTGTAGATAGAAAATATTCAATACCTACATTAGCATTATAGTTTCTGTTTAAGCGTTCTACTTTTTGAACCTCTCTAATTCTTTCAAATTCTGGAGCTGAAGTAACACCATTAATAATTCTATCAAAATATTTTGTGTCGTTGATACTATTTCTAGGAGAATCAAAATATCTAAAACCAATATTAGAAAATAAATTGAATTTTTCGGTTCTGTAATTTATGTTTGCTGAAACACCAACATTATCAGGGTTACCAACTGTTATATTTAATGACCCATTGAAACCTAAAGTTTCTTTTTGTCTAAGTATGATGTTAAGAATTCCTGCAGTACCTTCAGCATCGTATCTTGCTGATGGAGAAGTTATTACTTCTACACGTTCAATAGCTTCAGCAGGTAATTGGCTTAATACGTTCGTATCTCCAAAACCAGCCATAGCAGATGGTTTTCCGTTAATTAAAATCTTAACGTTTTCATTTCCTCTTAGGCTTATACCACCGTTAATATCTACTGAAACTGATGGTACATTATTTAGTGCATCGCTTACAGTACCTCCAGCTGTGGTAAGATCTTTACCAATGTTGTATATTTTTTTATCAAGCTTTATTTCAACGGTTGTACGTTCTGCAATAATTTCAACTTCACCCAAAGAAGCAAAATCAATTTCTAAAGGAATAGTGCCTAAATTTACATCAGACACTAACTTCTTATTTGAAATCGTTATTTTTTTATAGGAAATGTATTCAACAGTAATATCGTAAACACCGTCTTCAATTTTTATGCTAAAATTACCATTGGAATCGGTAATACCTCCATCAATTATTTTGTTTTCTTTTTTACTAAAAAATGCTACGGTGGCATATTCTAAAGGTTCTTTGGTGTCCTTATCTATTACTTTTCCAGTAATAGTTAGGTTTTTTTCGGCATTTTCAGGTAGTGCGTATGCAAAAGAAATGAAAGTAAAAAATAAGAAAATGAAGCTTGAAAATTTTGACATAATTACGTTTTGCGAATTAGACTTGCAAAACTAACCATGGTTTAACTCGATTTTGTTAAATAAAAGTTAATTAACTTAAACAAGGTTTTAGGGGGTTTTTAGATGATTTCAGCAATTTTTTCGGTAGGTCTTCCAACAACTGCTTTGTTGCCATTTATAACTATTGGGCGTTCAATAAGTTTAGGGTTTTTAACCATGGCATCAATTATTTCTTCATCGGTTAATATCTTGTTTTTAAAGTCGCTTTTCCAAATGGCTTCGTTTTTTCTAACTAAATCGATGGGTTTTATACCTAAAAGCTTAATGATTTCTTTTAATTCTTTTGCTGATAAATTATCTTCAAGATATTTTACAATTTCGAATGGTTTTCCTGAGTCTTCTAAAAATTCCAATCCGCATCGCGATTTACTGCATCTGTTATTGTGAAGTATTTTTATCATTATAGATGTATATTATAGTTTTTTAATTGTTGAATGAGTTTTTCTGGGTTTTCAAAATGGATACCATTTATTCCCAAAGCATTTGCCGCTTCAATATTTCTTAAGTTATCATCAATAAATATTGATTTTTCAGGAGTAATGTTGAACCTGTTTAAGGTAATATCATAAATGTCTTTGAATGGTTTTCTGGTTTTTTCATCGCTAGAAACCACAATACCTTCAAACCAACTTAAAAACTCAAAACGTTTTTGAGCGATAGGAAAGGTTTCGTTGCTCCAATTGGTTAAAGCTACAACTTTATAGTTTCCAGATTTTATGAGGGTTTCTAAAATTTTTACGGTGCCATCAATAGCACCACCAAGCATGTTTTCCCAATTGCCATAAAATAGTTTAATGTAATTTTCGTGTTCTGGAAATTCATCAATCAAATCTTGAGTAGCTTGAGCCAATGGATAGCCTGCATCTTGATTTTCGTTCCAATCACTTGTACAAATGTTTTCAAAAAACCATTCCATTTTTTTTCTATCGCCACTAAAAGCGTCTAGAAAAACGTACTCAGGATTCCAATCGATTAACACACCTCCAAGATCAAAAATTACGGTATCAATTTGTTTCATAATCCTCACTAAATCCCTCCAAAGGAAGGGCTTTTTCCAAATTTATAAAGTGTTAGTGTCTTCTTGTTTTTGCCCCATCATCATTAAATATGCTTTTAGAAACGGACCAATATTCCCATCCATTACGGCATCAACATTACTGGTTTCATGTCCCGTTCTTACGTCTTTAACCAGTTTATAGGGTTGCATCACGTAATTTCTAATTTGGCTTCCCCATTCAATTTTCATTTTGCTAGCCTCAATATCTTCACGTTGCGCTAATTGCTTTTGAAGCTCAATTTCATATAATTGTGATTTAAGCATTTGAAGTGCTCTAGAGCGGTTATCGTGCTGCGAACGTGTTTCAGAACATTGAATTTGAATCCCTGTTGGTTTATGAAGTAATTGTACTTTGGTTTCAACTTTGTTTACGTTTTGTCCGCCAGCACCACTAGAACGTGCCGTTGTTATTTCAATGTCGGCGGGATTGATTTCAATTTCAATCGTATCATCAACCAACGGGTAAACATAAACAGAAGCAAAACTGGTATGTCTCTTTGCATTGCTGTCAAATGGAGAAATACGCACCAAACGGTGTACGCCATTTTCGCCTTTTAACCAACCAAAAGCAAAATCACCTTCAATTTCTAAAGTTACTGTTTTTATACCAGCAACATCACCTTCTTGAAAGTTGAGTTCTTTTACTTTAAATCCGCTTTTTTCGGCATACATTAGGTACATACGCATAAGCATACTTGCCCAATCGCAACTTTCGGTACCACCAGCACCAGCAGTTATTTGAAGTACAGCGCTCAAACTATCTCCTTCATCAGAAAGCATGTTTTTAAATTCGATGTCTTCCAATAATGTGAATGCTTTATCATATTGCTGTTCAACATCTTCAGGAGTAGCATCACCTTCTTTATAAAATTCATAAAGTACCTCTAAATCTTCGGTAAGTGTTTTGGCTTTATTGTAGTCTTCAACCCATTTTTTAGTCACACGAAGCGATTTCATAATAGCTTCGGCAGCTTTGGCATCGTTCCAAAAATTGGGGTCAAAAGTTTTTTCTTCTTCGTTTTGTATTTCAATAAGTTTTCTATCTACGTCAAAGATAGTGCCTAAGTTTGTCTAGGCGGGTATTAAGATTTTTGATTTGATCTGAAGTAATCATAGCTCATTATTATTTTGAACAAAAATAGGATTTATAGTAGGAGCAGAAAACAATTCTTAAATATAATTTTATAGCTTTACTTATATTTTTTAGATATGACAATAGACTTAAGAAGCGATACCGTTACAAAACCATCAAAAGCCATGTTAGAGGCCATGATGCATGCTAAAGTGGGTGATGATGTTTTTAGGGAAGACGAAACCGTGAATCAACTGGAAACACATATTGCCAAAATGTTTGGTAAACAAACGGCATTGTTTTTTCCCAGCGGCACGATGGCAAACCAAACGGCAATAAAATTGCATACAAGCCCAGGCGATCAGGTAATTTGTGATAAATATGCCCATATTTATAATTATGAATCAGGAGGTGCTGCGTTTAATAGTGGTGTGTCCTGTAAGTTGATTGATGGAGAAAGAGGGATGTTTACAGCGCAACAGGTTTTGGATGTTATAAATCCGGAAGCATATTATTACAGTCCGTCGCGTTTGGTTGAAATTGAAAATACAGCCAATAGAGGTGGAGGTTCTTGTTGGGATTTTAATGAAATCCTAAAAATAAAAAATGTTTGTGTTGAAAATAAATTAGGGTTTCATTTAGATGGGGCTCGATTATGGAATGCGTTGGTTGAAAAAAATGAAACTACTGAGCAATATGGTAAAGTTTTCGATACCATTTCGGTGTGTTTCAGTAAAGGTTTGGGTTGTCCTGTAGGTTCAGTTTTGGTGGGCGATGAAACTATTATGAAAAATGCCATCAGAATCCGAAAAGTTTTTGGTGGTAACATGCGGCAGGCTGGGTATTTAGCTGCTGCCGCACTTTATGCTTTAGATAGCAATATAGATAGATTGGTTGACGATCATAACAAAGCTAGGGAAATAGGGCAGATGCTTTCTGAATTATCTATTATAAAAACTGTTGAACCTATTGAAACCAATATTGTTATTTTTGAATTGAATACAGATGTTAATGAAAAAGCATTCATTCGAAAACTCTCAGAAAAAAATGTTCATATTATAGGTATGGGTACCAATAAACTGCGCATCGTTACACATTTAGATTATACCGATGCCATGCATGAAAAATTTCTAGAAATTCTGAAAAACCTAATTGTCTAAACCGTCTAAAACTCTAAGAAGACTACTTAAACATATCCAAACCCGGAATATTTGGCATGCCTTCTTTTGCAACGGCAGCAAGTTCCGTTTCATTTACGTTAGTAGCCTTTTCGATTGCTTTATTCAAAGTCAAAATTAAGTAGTCTTCAAGTTGTTCTTTATCTTCAAGCAAACTTTCATCAATATCAATGGATTTAATGGTTCTGTTGGCAGTTAATGTAATTTTAAGTTTATTGTCGTTGCTTTTTTCATCAATTAAAACAGTATCTAAACGCTTTTTTGTTTCTTCAACTTTTCGCTGGGTTTCTTTAAGTTTCCCCATCATATTCATCATATCTCCAAACATAATTTTATAATTTATAATTTACCACAAAG
Organism: Mariniflexile sp. HNIBRBA6329; assembly: GCF_043558645.1. NCBI lineage: Bacteria > Pseudomonadati > Bacteroidota > Flavobacteriia > Flavobacteriales > Flavobacteriaceae > Mariniflexile > Mariniflexile sp. HNIBRBA6329. The sequence continues at coordinate 8,922 of NZ_JBIFXS010000008.1, forward strand.
CTATTTAATTTTTATATTTTTGCAGCCCTAATTTAAGAATAAATATGTCTTTAAAATCCATGGTTCAAATACCTCAAGCAATAAAGAAAACAAAAAAACTAACAAAGCATAAAGATGTTAGGATTGACAACTATTATTGGTTAAATGATAGGGAAAACCCAGAAGTGATTGATTATCTGAATACTGAAAACGCTTATACAAAATACGTTATGCAACATACTGAAGCCTTTCAAAAAGCATTATTTGAAGAAATGAAAGGTAGAATTAAGGAAGATGACACCTCGGTTCCTTACAAATTAAATGGTTATTGGTATATAACTCGTTATGAAAAAGGGCAAGATTACCCAGTATACACGCGTAAAAAAGACAGTTTGGAAGCGCCAGAGGAAATTCTTTTTGATTGTAACAACATGGCAAAAGACTTTGCTTTTTTTAACTTAGGAAGCATGTCTATAAGTCCTGACAATACCATGGCTAGTTTTGCAGTTGATACTGTTGGAAGAAGGCAATATACCATTCAAATTAAAAATTTGGTTACAGGTGAAATTTACCCAGATAAAATTTTAAATACCACAAGCAGTTCTACTTGGGCTAATGATAACAAAACCTTGTTTTATTGTATGAAGGATGAAGTTACCCTTCGTTCACATAAAATATTCAAACACAAATTACATACTGATACTAACGAAGATACAGAGGTTTTTCATGAAGCCGATGAGACGTTTAACACGTTTGTGTATAAATCAAAGTCAAAAAAATATATCATTATAGGCTCATCTAGTACAGTTTCTTCAGAATACAGAATTTTAAATGCAGATACACCCGATGGCGATTTCAAGATATTTCAAAAAAGAAAACGTGACTTGGAATACAGTATTGCGCATTATGAAAATAGCTTCTATATCATTTCAAACTGTAATGGGGCAACAAACTTTAAATTATTAAAGACAAACGAACTTACAACAGAAAAGAAATATTGGGAAGATGTTATTCCGCACCGAAAAGAAGTTTTATTGGAAGATATCGAGATTTTTAAAGATTATTTGGTTGTGAATGAACGTGAAAACGGACTAAACAATCTTAGAATTATAAGCTGGAATGGGGCAGAAGACTACTATTTGCCTTTTGAAAGTGAAACTTACACTACTTATATAGGTAATAATCCTGATTTTGATAGTAACGTGTTGCGTTATTCATACAATTCACTTACCTCGCCAAGTTCGGTTATTGACTATAATTTTAAAACGAAACAAAGCGAAATTAAAAAAGAACAAGTAGTTTTAGGAGGTAAATTCAAAAAAGAAAATTACGAATCGAAACGAGTTTGGGCAACAGCACGCGATGGTGTAAAAGTGCCTATGTCTTTGGTTTATAAAAAAGGTATAAAATTAGATGGTAATAATCCATTATTGCAATATGCCTACGGTTCGTATGGTTCAACTATAGATCCGTCTTTTTCAAGCATCCGATTAAGCTTGCTAGATCGTGGGTTTATTTACACCATTGCACACATTCGTGGTGGAGAATATTTAGGTCGAGATTGGTACGAAAACGGAAAACTTCTAAATAAATTAAACACGTTTTATGATTTTATTGATTGTTCTAAATATTTAATCGAACAAAAATATACGTCGCCAAATCATCTGTATGCTTATGGAGGTTCCGCAGGAGGTTTATTAATGGGTGCGGTTATTAATATGAATCCTGAATTGTACCATGGGGTTCTTGCAGCAGTTCCCTTTGTAGATGTAGTAACCACTATGCTTGATGATACTATTCCTTTAACAACCGGCGAATACGATGAATGGGGAAATCCTAACGAATTGGAGTATTATAATTATATGAAATCCTATTCACCATACGATAATGTTGAACCTAAAAACTATCCTAATATGTTGGTTACAACTGGTTTGCACGACTCTCAAGTCCAATATTGGGAACCAGCTAAATGGGTTGCAAAGCTTAGAGAATTAAAAACGGATACTAATAAATTACTATTGCATACCGATATGGATGCGGGGCATGGTGGGGCTTCAGGGCGTTTTGAAAGCTTAAAGGAAGTGGCTTTGGAATATGCCTTTTTGTTAGATTTGGAAGGAATTCATGGTTAATAAAAAAAAAAGTTTTACTTTTGTCAGGTTTTAAGTTACAAATATTTTCACTAATATTACAGTAACTTCCCTAAAAGGCATTTATGAGACACAGAAATCAAGTTTTTGATAATGTATTAGACTTAGTAGGCAATACACCGCTTATTAAACTTAATAAAGTCGCTTCAAAATTCAAAGGAAAGTTTTACGCAAAAGTAGAATCTTTCAATCCAGGACAATCTTCCAAAGATAGAATCGCAACATACATTATAGAGGAAGCAGAGCGAAAAGGTATTTTAACTCCAGGTTCTACTATAATAGAAACGACCTCTGGTAATACAGGTTTTAGTATTGCTATGGTAAGTATCATTAAAGGGTATGATTGTGTGCTGGCGGTAAGTTCTAAATCTTCGGCTGATAAGATAGATATGTTAAGAACTATGGGAGCAAAGGTGTATGTGTGTCCAGCGCATGTAAGTGCCGATGATCCTAGATCGTATTATCAAGTTGCAAAACGATTGCATGAAGAGATGAAAGGATCTGTATACATCAATCAGTATTTCAACGAGCTGAATATAGATGCCCATTATAAATCTACAGGTCCAGAAATTTGGAAACAAACCGAAGGTAAAATTACACACCTTATTGCATGTAGCGGCACTGGTGGTACTATTTCTGGAACTGCAAAATATTTAAAAGAACAAAATCCTAATATTAAAGTTATTGGTGTTGATGCCTTTGGTTCGGTTATTAAAAAATATCATGAAACCAGAGAATTTGACGAAAAAGAAATTTATCCATACAGAATTGAAGGTTTAGGTAAAAATTTAATCCCTTCGGCTACAGATTTTGATGTTATTGATGAGTTTGTTAAGGTTACCGATGAAGAAAGTGCGCACACTGCTAGATTATTAGCAAGAACCGAAGGACTTTTTGTAGGTTATACATCTGGTGCTGCAACCCAAGCACTTAGACAACTTGGTGAACAAGACGTGTTTAAAGAAGATGATTATGTTGTAGTGATTTTTCCAGATCACGGCTCCCGTTATATGAGTAAAGTATATAGCGATAAATGGATGCAAGAACAAGGTTTCTTTGATAGTATGAACGAAGCCGCAGTACAAAAAATCGAGTACATAAAATAATAAAATCGAGTACATAATTAAGAGGTAACATTTGTTTTGTAACAAAAAGTTATCTCTTTTTTTATTTTATAAATAATTGAACACTAAAAATTATGTACAAACAATATAAATATTTAATTTTGCACGAACTAACTAAGAACTAAAAAGCTATAGAAGAATTTGTTTAAACACTTTAATAGGTGTTTTTTGAATTTTTTAAACTACTTCAAGTTAATAGTTAAGTCTTAATTTTAATAGCAATAAGATTTATAATAAATGAAAGATTTATTTGAGAAGATTTATAAAGACAAAGGTCCGTTAGGAAAATGGGCGTCTCAAGCTGAAGGGTATTTTGTGTTTCCAAAACTAGAAGGAAATATATCTAACAGGATGAAATTTCAAGGAAAAGACGTTATTACTTGGAGTATAAATGATTATTTAGGATTGGCGAACCATCCTGAAGTTAGAAAGGTAGATGGAGAAGCTGGTGTAGCATACGGTTCTGCGTATCCTATGGGAGCTAGAATGATGTCTGGTCATACCGATTTGCATGAAACACTTCAAAATGAATTAGCTGAGTTTGTTGGTAAAGAAGCCGCTTACTTATTGAATTTTGGTTACCAAGGAATGGTTTCTACCATTGATGCCTTAGTTTCGAAAGATGATATTATCGTTTATGATGTAGATGCGCACGCTTGTATTATTGATGGTGTACGTTTGCACATGGGGAAACGTTTTACTTACAAACACAACGATATTGTAAGTTTAGAGAAAAATCTTGATAGAGCTACTAAAATGGCAGAACAAACAGGCGGAGGGATTCTTGTAATTTCTGAAGGTGTTTTTGGAATGCGAGGAGAACAAGGTAGACTTAAAGAAATTGCTGCTCTTAAAAAGAAATATAATTTCAGGTTTTTAGTAGATGATGCACATGGTTTTGGAACCTTAGGCGCTACTGGTGCTGGTGCTGGTGAGGAGCAAGGTGTTCAAGATGATATAGATGTGTATTTTGCTACGTTTGCCAAATCTATGGCTGGGACAGGGGCGTTTATTGCAGGTGATAAAGAAATAATGGATTATTTAAAATATAATCTGCGTTCGCAAATGTTTGCAAAATCGTTACAAATGCAATTGGTTGTTGGGGCAAGAAAGCGTTTAGAGATGCTTAAAACCATGCCGGAACTAAAAAACAAGCTTTGGGAAAATACAAATGCTTTACAATCTGGACTTAAAGACAGAGGTTTTGATATTGGAACAACACAAAGCTGCGTAACTCCAGTGTATTTAAAAGGAAGTATTCCAGAAGCAATGGCTTTGGTGAAAGATTTGCGTGAAAATTTTGGAATATTCTGTTCTATAGTAGTTTATCCTGTAATACCTAAAGGATTAATTTTACTAAGGTTAATACCTACAGCTACACACACATTAGAAGATGTTAATATTACATTAGATGCTTTTGATGCTATTAGAACACGTTTAGAAAACGGAACTTACCAACGCTTATCCGCTGCTGTTATGGCTGCAATGGGTGAGTAGTTGATAAACATACTGTAAAAAAAAGAGCTTCGTTTGAAGCTCTTTTTTTTTTATAAATCTTTCCTAAATGTCTTTCGGCGTCTATAAACTTCAGGGTTAAAATGTTTCCATATTTGGTGAATAGCATAATTATCTTCTAACTCGGGAGTTCGAATACAGGTTTCAATACCTTTTTCTTTAAATGTATTGTAATATTCGTTAAAAATAACGGCATGCACACCTTTGTTTTGATATTCTGGATGAATACCTATTAAATAGAAAATTACTTCTTTGCTATGCTTTTTTGCGTGCAAAACATGTCTGAATCCAAAAGGAAAAAGTTTTCCTTTCATTTTTTGTAACGCTTTGGAAAATGCCGGCATTACTATGGCAAAACCAATAAGTTTATCATCTTTATCTACAACAAACTTAATATATTCAGGGTTTATAAAACTGATGAATTTCTTTTTAAAATAAGCTTTTTGAATATCTGTAATAGCGACGAAAGATGATAATGAAGCATAACTTTCATTAAATAAATCAAACATTTTATCGGCATAAGGCATAACTTCTTTAGTTTTTGTAAACTTTAATGCTTTAAGCTGATAGCGTTTCTTTATAAGTTCTTGCGCTTTAAAAAAGAATTCTGGTTTTACATTTTCAAAAGGAAACCTGCTTTCAGAATACGATTTTTCTATAGCATAACCCGCATGTTCGTAATGTTTTGCATAATAAGGAAAATTGTACCAAGTAACCATAGGAGCAATGGTATCAAAACCTTCGGTAACAACACCTACTTTATCTAAGTTTGAAAACCCTACAGGACCTTCGGTAAATTCCAGCCCATGTTCTTTTCCTATGGTTTCTACTTGATTGAAAAGTGCTTGAGAAACTTCTAAATCATCAATAAAATCAAACCAACCGAAGCGCATCTTTTTTACACCTTGTTTTTCAACCTCTAATGAATTTATAATAGCCGCTACACGACCCACAATTTCATCATCTTTAAGGGCTAAAAATAATTTAGCTTCAGCATCATTAAAAACAGGGTTTTCTTTTTTGTTGAAGGTTTTTAGTTCTTCACTAATAATAGGGGGAACCCAGTATTTTGAGTCTTTATATAGTTTGAATGGAAATTTTACAAAAGCCTTTAAATCGCTTTTTGATTTTACTTCTTTTATTGAAATCATTTAGTAATGTCGTAAATCTTTTTAGTTGAAATTTTGATCTTTTCGTTTTTGTTTCTTGTTATACTCTTCTATAACGTCGGTTGTTTTTTTAGACTTGTTTTTTCTTCTTTCTCCTTCGTCTTTAGCAGAAGTACCATTGTCTATTTCTTTGTCTTTATGGAAATCCAATCGATATGACATGCCAAAATTAATGCCAAAAACCGATGGTGTGTCTTTTGTGTTGAATGTTACTGCGGTATCTAACTGAAAATCTTTACTCCATAAATACCCGCCTCCAAGTCTAAATAAATTATCGGCATAAAAATCACTTTTAATACCCTGTGTCTCACCGAATATGGCCCATTTAGGACTGAAGGAGTGCGTTAAAGTTAAAATATACTGGAAGTCCGATTGGTCGGTTCCAATTCTATCTTTAATAAAATTCATAACAAATACCCAACCGCCATTAAAATTATGTTGGGTTGCTATCATTACTTTTGGACTAAAACCTTCAATGCCCTGAGCTGTGTAAGGATTGTTTTCTGTGTCGTAATTTGCACCTGCATAAATTGATACTGCGGGAATTAACGTCTTCCATTTAAAGCGATGGTTTGCTTTCCAACTATATAAATTTGGCTTTTCGTTTTCAGAATTTTTATAGGGATCGTACACCAAATATTTTGCACCAACGGTTAAAAATTTAAAATTGGCACGTTTGTCTTCTGCCAAGATATTAGATGTATAAGTTTTGGTATCGCTTTGAAAAGAGCCTTCAACATTAAGCTCTAATTGTTCCCACAACAAACCATATCTTGCAGCAAAATCAACACCAAAACCATCAATATCATAGCTAGTAGCAGGGGTTCTTTTTTCTTTTATCATATAAGGACCAACTTCAAATTGAACAACATTAGTACCAACGGAATAGGCACTTCTAGAGACACCCGGTCTATTGGAATTTATAACATCGGTGTATTGCGAAAAGGCTTGAGTGGTTATTAAACTTAGTAAAAAAAATAAGGTAGGTTTGATTGGGTTCATAATGATGATTTTAGTTGTTGTAAAATATTTTATTTACTGATGATTAAAAAAATACTTACTTAAGGCTTTTCAAATATAGATATTTTATACTTTTTTTATCATTTTTGAACGTTTTTTAAGCGTATAGAATTGTATTTTTGTTAAAAATTATTTTTTATGTTACAACAAGCATCTGTAACTGGTTTTGTGAGAACCATATTAATTATACTTCTTATTTATTATGGATTAAAGATTCTTTCAAGACTTTTTGCACCTTTACTTTTAAAATATATAGCTAAAAAAGCCGAAGAAAAATTTGGAGGTCAATTTCAGCAGAGACCCCAGCAGCAACAGCCAAAAAAAGAAGGTGAAGTGACCATTGATAAAATTCCAAATACTAAAACTTCAAATAAAGATGTTGGTGAATATGTGGATTATGAAGAAATTGACTAATTTCACAACATTCTTTTTAATATAATTTCATGCAGTTTTCAATAAAAAAGCTACTTCCTCATATTCTAGTTATTCTGGGATTTGTTATTATTTCATTAGCATATTTTAATCCTGTTTTACAAGGAAAACAAATTTTTCAAAGCGATATCATGCAATATATTGGCATGAGCAAGCAGCAAAACGATTTTAGGGAAGCCACTGGTGAAGAAACCTATTGGACCAATAGTGCCTTTGCAGGTATGCCAACCTATCAATTAGGAGCAAAATATCCCCACAATTATATTAAAAAATTAGATTCTGTATTGCGGTTTTTGCCACGACCTGCCGATTATTTGTTTCTATATTTCCTAAGCTTTTATGTGCTTTTATTAGTAATGAAAGTCGATTTTAAATTAGCAACGCTTGGCGCACTGGCTTTTGGTTTTTCAACCTATTTGATAATAATTTTGGGCGTAGGGCACAATAGTAAAGCGCATGCTATTGCTTATATGCCATTGGTTTTAAGTGGTATTCTACTAACCTTTCAAAAACGTTATGTGGCAGGGTTTTTACTCACCGCTGTTGCCATGGGACTCGAAATGGTGGCAAACCATTTTCAAATGACTTACTATTTAATGTTATTGGTTCTCGTTTTAGGCATTGCGTATTTAATTGATGCTTATAAAAAGAAAGAACTGCCTCATTTTTTTAAAACCGTTGGTATTTTAGTAGGGGCTGTAGTTTTGGCAATAGCGTTAAACGCAACAAATGTATTGGCAACCCAAGAATACGTTAAAGAAAGTACACGAGGAAAAAGTGAATTAACCATTAACCCAGACGGTTCGCCCAAAGAAGCTACTTCAGGGTTGGATAGAGACTATATTACTCAATTTAGCTATGGATTTGCTGAAACCTTTAACTTGTTCATTCCTCGCTTTATGGGTGGTGGTAATGGTGAAGATGTTGGTAAAGACTCTGCAACTTACGAAGCTTTTAGAAAATTAGGCGCTACCACAACCCAAGCGGCCCAAGAAGCGAAACGCGCACCCATGTATTGGGGCGACCAACCTATTGTGGAAGCTCCGGCATATATTGGAGCTGTGGTTCTGTTTTTATTTGTATTTGCTTTGTTTTTAGTGAAAGGACGCCTAAAATGGTGGCTTGTTGGAGGAACAGTTCTTTCTTGGATTTTGTCATTAGGCAAAAATTGGCTTTTTTTAACGAATCCTCAACCGGATAGTAACCCAATTACTAATTTCTTTATTGATTTTGTTCCGTTTTACAATAAATTTAGAGCCGTAACATCCATTCAAGTTATATTAGAGTTATGTATTCCTGTATTGGCAATTTTCGGTTTGGTAAGATTGTTTAATGATTTTGAAAAGAAAGAAGAAAAACTAAAGGCTTTAAAATATTCGGCTATTATAACAGGAGGGCTGGCACTAATATTTTTATTGTTTAAATCATCCTTGTTTGATTTTGTTGGCGTGAACGATGGTTTTTATCGCCAAAATTACGGTGATGCTTTTGTTGATGCTTTAAAAAAAGATCGAAAATCCATTTTCACAACAGATACGTTAAGAACCCTGATTTTAGTGTTGCTTTCAGCAGGTGCTATTTATATGTATTTACAGGATAAACTGAAAGAAAAATGGGTAGTGGTAGCTTTTGGAATCCTTATTTTATTCGATTTGGTAGGTGTAGATAGACGCTATGTGAATAATGATGATTTTGTTTCGGCTATCGAGGTAAACAAACCTTTTGAAGCTACCGAGGTTGACAATTACATATTACAAGATAAAGGCTATTACCGCGTGTTCGATTTGGTTGGAGGGGCTGCAAAACCTTCTTATTTTCATAATTCATTGAACGGCTATAACGCTGCAGAATTAAAACGATACAGTGAACTGTTCGATTTTTATGTTGCTAAGAATAACATAAACGTGCTTAGTATGCTTAACACAAAGTATCTTATCGCACAAGATAACGAAGGGAATTTGTTTCCATATGAAAACGATCAAGCCAATGGACATGCGTGGTTTGTTAAGGAGCTAAAACAAGTAAGTTCTTCAAATGAAGAAATTAAAGCCTTGGATAGTTTAGATAATAAGAACAAGGCCGTTTACAATGCAACGGTTTACAAAAATTTGAAAAACAATTATAAAGTTGATTCTTTAGCGACTATAAAACTTGTTTCCTATAAACCAAATTATTTAAAATACGAAACCAATAATACAAACGATGGTTTTGCTGTGTTTTCTGAAATTTATTATGGTAATGGTTGGAAAACGTTTATAGATGGAAAGGGTGCAACGCATATGCGTGTCAATTACACTTTAAGAGGTATGGAAATTCCAGCAGGTAAGCACACTGTTGAGTTTAAATTTGATCCCGATGTTGTTAAAACAGGTAGCGGGATTGCTTTAGCTAGTTCTATTTTACTTGGGTTATTATTGTTAGGTGGTTTGTTTTACGAATTCAAAAAGAAATAGATTGTCATTCCTGCGAAGACAGGAATCCATTAGAATGTTATTATTTATTATTAGATTCCTGATTTCGCAGGAATGACAAAAATGAACAAGAAAAAAGTACTCATCATTACCTATTATTGGCCACCTGCAGGAGGTCCAGGAGTACAGCGTTGGTTAAAATTTGTAAAATATTTACCAGATTTCAATATAGAACCTATTGTTTACATTCCTGAGAATCCTAATTATCCTATTGTTGATGCTAATTTAAATACAGAGGTTGCAAGCAATCTTACCATTTTAAAGCAACCCATAAACGAACCTTATAAGTTAGCGGGGTTATTTTCAAAAAAAACATCAAAAACCATTAGTAAAGGCATTATTTCTGAAAAGAAAACCCAAAGTTTTATTGAAAAAGTCATGCTTTATATTCGAGGGAATTATTTCATTCCCGATGCCCGTAAGGCTTGGGTAAAACCATCGGTAGCATTTCTTTCAGAATATATTTCAAAAGAAAACATAGAAACCATTGTTACTACAGGGCCACCACATAGTTTGCATTTAATTGGTTTACAATTAAAAGAACAACTAGGAGTGAAGTGGATAACCGATTTTAGAGACCCGTGGACTACCATTGGGTACCATAAAGAGCTCATGCTTACCGAGGCTTCAAAAGCAAAACATAAGGCTTTAGAAAAGCAGGTTTTAAATACTGCCGACCAACTTATTGTTACCAGTTTTGTTACTAAAAAAGAGTTTCAGCAATTAACAAATAAGCCTATTGAAGTTATTACAAATGGCTATGATTACGAAGCTGTTGCACCGTTTGAAATGGATTCAAAATTTACTTTGTCGCACATAGGTTCATTATTATCAAAAAGAAATCCAGAAATTTTATGGCGCGTATTAGGTGATTTAATAGCTGAAAATGAATCTTTTTCAAAAGATTTTCAACTTAATTTTATTGGATTTGTAAGTGATGATGTGCTTCATTCTGTTAAAAAATATAATTTAAGTGACTGTATAAATAACATAGGTTATGTATCACACAAAGAAGCAATTGTGTTTCAAAAAAAATCACAAATTTTATTGTTGATTGAAATAGATTCAGAGGACACCAAGTGTATTATTCCTGGGAAATTATTTGAATATATGGTTTCTAACAGACCCATTATTGCTATAGGTCCAAACGATTCAGATGTCGAAAAAATAATAAAAGAAACCAATACGGGACACTACTTTAATTATCAGGATTATGATTCTTTAAAAACTGTTATCTTAGAGCATTATAAATTATATCAAGAAAATGCTTTACAAGTATATCCAATTGGATTGCAAAAATACAGCCGGAAGTCACTTACTGAAGCATTGTCGAAATTAATATAAATGGGTATTGTAACATCACAATCGTTTAAAAACACCGTTTCAACCTATCTAGGTTTTGGTATTGGTGCACTTAACACCTTGTTTTTGTACACCTATTTTATTTCCGATGTTTATTATGGCTTGGTGGCCTTTATATTATCTACAGCCAATATTGTGATGCCCTTAATGGCTTTTGGAGCACATAATACCATTATAAAATTCTATTCAACTTTTAAAACTAAAAATTCCCTAAACAGTTTTTTAACCTTGATGCTGTTTTTGCCTTTAGCCATGATTATTCCTATTGGTTTCATAGGTTGTTTTACTTATGAAGCTATTGGTGAGTTGTTGTCGCAAAAAAATGAGATTGTAAAAGGTTATGTATGGTACATTTTTGTTTCGGCACTAGCCATGGCCTATTTTGAAGTGTTTTTTGCATGGTCTAAAACGCAATTACAAACGGTGTTTGGTAATTTTATGAAAGAAGTATTTCATAGAGTAGGTGTGATGCTTTTATTGTTTGCAGTGTATTTCGAATGGCTTGATGTAGAACAATTTGTTGTTGGTGTGGTTTGGGTTTACATTATTAGAATGATTATCATGAAATTGTACGCCTTCACAATCAAATTTCCGGTGTTGAAGTTTTACAGAATTGAAGGGTTGGGTGCTATTTTAAAATATGCATCGCTCATTATTATAGCCGGTTCTGTTGCCACTATTATTTTGGATATCGATTCGTTTATGTTGGGCATGTATATCCCAATTCAAGAAGTGGCTTATTATGGGGTTGCTATTTATATTGCTACGGTTATTGTGGTGCCATCACGCTCTATGCAACAAATTCTTCAGCCATTAACAGCACAATATTTAAACGATAAAAATAAAGTAGCGCTTAACGATTTATATGTAAGAAGCTCGCAAACCCTGTTTATTATAGGAGGGTTCATTTTTCTTATTATTATCATTAATATCAATACGTTGTACCTTTTAATTCCCAAGGAGTTTAGTGGTGGCTTATTGGTGGTTTTTTTAGTGGGAATTGCCAAACTTTACGATTGTTTGATGGGTTGTAACAATGTGGTATTGTTTAATAGTGATTATTACAGAATGGTGCTGTTATTTGGTGTTATTTTAACGGTGTTGACCATATTTCTAAACATTTTATTTATTCCCATGTTTGGTATTAATGGGTCGGCTTTTGCAACTTTTTTAGCTGTGTGTGTTTATAATACTATTAAAATTTATTTTGTTAAAGTGAAGTTTAATATGATGCCTTTCAACAAAGACACCGCTAAGGTTTTAGGGTTGATAGTGCTGAGTGTTTTACTTTTTTACTTTTGGGAATTTCCTTTTCATCCTATCATAAATATCGCTTTAAAATCGATATTAGCAACAATACTTTATGTTCTAATTATTTTGAGGATGAATGTTTCAGAAGATATTTCGGTGGTTATAAAAAAGTATTTGAGATTTCTTAATTAGCTGAGATTCCTGCGTGCGTAGTTACATAAAACAGAAACCCCCACAATGTTGCTTTGAGGCAAACTTATTGCAGGGATTTCCAAACTAACCAACCAAACTTGTTATGATCGTCTTCTTGATGTAGATTCCGATCTTGAATTATTATTTCCAGAATTACCTCTACTTTGTACCGCCATTGGCTTACTTTGAGTCGATCTAGTAACAGTACGTTTTGTATTTGTTGTCGTGCGCTGTGTTACTTGTGGTGTACTTCTGTTTGTGCTATTGCTTTTAGTATATGTACGAGTATTATTGTTATTTGGTTTTTGTGTAACAGTATTTTCTCTCGTACGTCTTACATCATTTGTTCTTGTATTGTTATTTTGAATAACAGTTCTATTAACGTTTTCTCTGGTTACTTTATTATTGTTTGCTTGAGAATTACTTCTTGATATGTTGTTGTTTGAATAATCTCTTCTACTATCTGTTCTATTAGAAGATTGATAATTTCTATCGTTACCTCTATTAGTATCGTAACGTCTTCCGTTATCATTATTTTTTGAAACTTCATATCTAGAAGTCGCATGTCTGTTTATTTGTGTTCTATTTTTATCACTTCTGTAAGCGGTAGCATAACTTCTGTTTCTGGAAATGGTTTCACCACGTCTGCTATAAATAGCTGTTCTTGGTCTGTAATTGTTATAAAATGGTCTGTTGTAAACATAACGCACAGGTGTATAATATTGTCTATAAGGTCTGTTGTAAACTACACAGTAATCGTATGAAGGAACACTGTAATAACGGTGCCAAGGTCTGTAAACATAATGTCTGTTATAAACATTTATATATCCTGTATAGTGTGAAATCACATTGTAATTGTTGTAGTGCACATACAAACCACCTACACGAGTAACATACCCACGGTTGTTATAGTTTATATTTACGTTGCCTACTTGTGAAACACGTCCGTAATAATCATAATAAATAGGTGTGTTTTCTATTTGAATGATGGCTCCAAACTCATCATACTGAACATAAGCATTATAATCGTACCCCGAGTTGAAACTGATGTTTACATGAGGCGAACCAATAGAAACATTTAAATTGGAATTACCTCTTAAGATATTAAAATCGAATTGGCCATCTGGGAACACCGAAAACTCAATACCGTCTTCAACAAAAATGAAAGAGTTACCGTAACCTCTGTTGTCAATAGTTGTTGTGTTTTCTGGATTGATTGTGGCTGCATTAACAGTAAACCCTGTAAGGATTAAACCGGCTAATAAGAATATATACTTTTTCATGATTGTGGGTATTAATTGTTATACGATTAGGTAATTACAAACAGCGTGCCAAAAAACAAGGTTAGATTTTAAGTATTTGTAAATCAGTGAAATAAAAATTATTTTTTTCAGATATAAAAAAAGAGAAAGTGATGCAAAAGTTCTGAAAAACATTTTCTAAATTTTGTTTTAAACCTAAAGCATCATTCCAAATGACACATACGTTTAGGTTTCATATTAAATGGTACAATAAATCCCAAAACACAACGAAGCGTTTTGGGATTTATTCAACTAACTAATAAAAAACTATTTAATTTTTTTATGTTTTTTGATTTTGCCATTATGCTTGTGATAGTAATAATTGGAATCAGTATGATAATAATTGTTGCTACTAGTATAAGCACTATGGTTGTCTATATGGTAATCGTTAAAACGATTGTATTGGTTAACAACCCCACGAATTGAAACAATTTCTCCCCAATGGTTATAATTAACCCTTAAACCACCTACTTGTGCTAATGTGGCGTTTTTGCCTCTACCATAATCTATAAATACAGAACCAACTCGCGTTATTTTACCATATCTATCATAATTTAAGTTTACATCGCCTATACTTCTAATAATACCATTTCTATCACGTGAAATATATCTATTAGCTTCATGAGCTGTAGAATAGTTAATACTTACTCGCGGCCCATTATATGAAGCGTTTATGGTATTTCTTCTAGAATTTGAGTTGTAATAAGTGTTATTGTATTTAAAATCAAAATCAAAACTACCATCAGGGAATATTAAAAACTCCACACCGCGTTCTACAAATACTATGGGTTGTGCATAACGGTAACGTTTGGTAATATCAATATCGTTTCCTTCATTGCTATTGTCTAATTCTGTTGCTGATGCAGTTGCTAATCCTATTAGCATACCTGCAAATAAAAGTACTATTCTTTTCATAATTCAAATATTTAATGTTCTGCCTACTTTTACGCGTTTCGGCATTCGCTATTACCGTTCAAATTTTCAACATGCGTGCCAAAAAAATAGTTTGAGTTTATTTAACAATTCTTTATGTAAAAACGAAAACACTTTTAACTTTTAAAAATTTGAATAACAATTAGTTATGTAAATATAGATTGATTAACGTTTTTATTTAAAAAATGTATATTTTTATATAAACTAATCATCTCAATGAGAAAAAAGCTAACTACTTGCGCAAATTGCGAACAAAAATTTGCAGAAGATTTTCAGTTTTGTCCGTACTGTGGACAAAAATCTAACGAAGATTTAACTTTAAGTGTTTTATTCTATAATACCATTAGCAACTATTTTTCAGTTGATGCCCGATTTTTTTAAAGTTTCATCCCGCTTATGATTAAACCTGGTTATTTGGCAGAACGCTTTATTCAAGGGAAAAGATTATTGTATTTGCATCCTGCCCAAATGTATTTGTTTATTTCTGTGTTGTTTTTCTTTTTGTTTTCGTTTATAAGTAGAACTCAAGTTGAAAATGTAAATAAGGTTTTTAAAGAAGACATAAAAGCCATAAAAACATTGGATACAATAAATATTGAAGAGTTAAATGATAAATTGAAAAATATAGAAGGATTTGAAATCAAAGGAATGGATGCGTTGGATTCGATATCCACTTCAGAAAAACAAAAAGAACTAAACAGCGTTAGCGCTTTTGATTTTGTCCATAAGAAAGAAGTAGATTCCTTAATAAAATTAAATGCTTCAAAAGAAGATATTTATAGAGCAATGGGCATGAATGATGACGCTGGTTATATTACCAGAAAATTCTATTCGCAAATGCTCAAATTTTATAAGCAACGTGACGGCGGTTCTCTTTTACAAGCTTTTTACGATAGTATTCCCATTGCTATGTTTATTCTGCTTCCTATTTTTGCACTCATATTAAAACTACTTTATTTTAAAAGAGGTCGTTTTCCACATCACTTGGTATTCAGTTTTTATTTTTTTTCGATTTTATTTATGGCATTTAGTTTATTAATGATAGCTGATTTTATTTTTAAGTTACCATCCTTTGTAACTACCATAGTTATACTTTCTACTTTTTTTTATTTGCTTTTGGCCCTAAAACGATTTTATGGACAGGGTTGGTTTTTGACTTTTTTAAAAACTACTGTTACCACATTTACTTTTCTATTATTTGTGATCCCTTTTGCCATTATTATGGTAGGACTGGCTACTTTCATGTTTTATTGATTTTTCAATTCTTTAGAAATTCTAATAAAAGAAGGGCTGTAATTAAATTACAGCCCTTGTCATAATTCATTAATTAAAATAATTATTTCAATAATAACTTCACAGCTTTCGCACCTTCAAAGGTTTCAACAGTAGCAATCCAAATACCAGTTTTGAAATTAAAATCTGTATCCTCGTTAGTTTTGATTGTTTTAACCAAAGCACCAGTTATGCTATAAATATTAACTTCAGTTGTAGATTTTACATTAGATACATAAATTCTATTTCCAATTGCTCTAACATTTGATGTAACAGCAGAAGTTTCACCAACTTTGTCTATACTTAAAACAAAATCAGGATTTGCAACTAATGTGGTTGGGACTGTTAATCCTGTTAATATGTAAGCTGCATTCCTCCAAATAGTTAAAGCTTCAGGAGAGATGTTTTCTCCATCACCATTAACACTGGCACCATAACTTAATGAAAAGGCAAAAGCATCAACATTTAGAACATCTGCAACGTTCTCGCCAAGCTGTGTTCCTTTTGGCCAAAAATTAAACACAACTGCTTGATCTGGATTTGAAACTTCGGGAACTGTAGCCAAAAGTGTCCCACTGGTTGAAATGTTAAGTCCATTAATAATTTCAATAGCTTTGTCACCACCATCATTACCATTGCTTTCTGATGTTTCAGCCAATAACCTGATTTGGCTCCCTGCAGAAAAATCGATACCACTATATAAATCGTGACTTTGATTTTGTGGTGATACTGTAACTGATAGATTTTGAGTATTTGTAGCTACTGCATCGGCATCGGTAACGGCTCTGCCGTTTCTAAAGGCACTTGATTTGTTATATATTATTGGAGTTCGAATATCTTTGACTCCAAGTTTTCCTCCTGGCATGAAAAAGGCACCTCCAGAACTTAAAGTTTCTTGTGCAATAACAAGGTCGAAAAATTGTGGATCAAGAATTTTATTACCATCACTATAGGTCTCTAAATAAGTAACCTTAAAATTACCATCAGCTTCTAACATCTTGATTACAGGATCTTGCCCAGGAGTTGATACTTCTGGAGAAGGGGCATCTACCCCTTCTTGATTTATATATAAAATCTGTTTAAATAAGGCAGGATTATTATATAATATTGTTGAAACAGGGATGCCTGTTAATAAATAGGCAGCATTTCTCCAAATAGTAAGCGCTTCGGCAGTTATATTAGTACCTTTTCCTTTCACTAAGGCACCGTAACTAAATGATAAGGCTACTGCATCTACGCTAAGCACATCTGTTGTTGTTTCTCCTAGCTGAGTACCTGCTGGAAGATAATTGACTACAAATGCTTTTTCTACATTGGCAACCTCAGGAACGGTGGCCAACAATGTACCCGACGTTGAAATTTCCAAATTATTTAATACATCAATTGCTTTGGTTCCACCAATAGATCCATCATCGTTAGCCAGTTCGTGCGTAATTCTAACTTGGTCACCACCAGAAAAATCGATGCCGCTAAACATATCGTGACTTTGATTTGCTTGTGGCACCGTAATAAAAAAGTTCTGTGTGGCGGTTACGGTAGCATCGGCATCAGTGACAGCTTTTCCATCCCTGAAAGCCCAAGTTTTATTATAAATAATAGGAATGGAAACGTTTTTTACACCAAGTGCCCCGTTTGGTTGAAATAATGCAGCATCCGAATCGATGGTTTCCTGTGCAACAACTAAGTCATACCCAGAAAGATCAGGAATGCCGCTTCCATCAGGTGGCGTTTCTACATAAGTAACTGTAAAATGTTTATCAAATTCCAGCATTCTTATAACGGGATCGTAACCTGGGGTAGAGCCTCCTCCTGTACCTGGGTCAACACCAATTTGATTTACATATAGTATTTTCTTTGCGGTTTCAGGATTGTAATAAAGTTCGCTAGGAACAGGCAGTCCTGTTAAAAGGTACGCAGCATTTCTCCAAATGGTCAATGCTTCAGACGTTATGTTTTTACCATTATTCCTAACCAATGGGCCATAGCTAAAAGATAATGCTACGGCATCTACATTAAGTACATCTGTAACAGCTTCACCTAGTTGTGTTCCCACAGGAAAATAATTAACCACAATAGCTTTTTCTTGATTGGTTACTTGAGGAACCGTAGCTAGTAAAGTGCCGGACGTTGAAATGTCTAAATTGTTTACTATCTCAATGGCTTTGTCTCCTATTTCCGAACCGTCACTATTTGACAATTGATAGGTTATTCTTAATTGTTCACCTTCAGAGAAATCAATACCACTAAATATATCGTGACTTTGGTTAGCTACTGGAACTGTAATGAATAGGTTTTGTGTATTTACAGCTACTGCATCAGCATCTGTAACGGCTCTGCCATTTCTAAAAGCAGATGCTTTATTATAAATTATAGGAATGGTTACATTTTTAACACCTAAGACACCGTCTGGTTTAAGAAGACCAGCACCTGAACTCATATTCTCTTGAACAATTACTAGATCGAAATTTATTAAGTTTGGCAAATTGCTACCATCTTGTGGGGTTTCTACATAAGTGAGCTCAAAATTAGGATCACTTTGTAACATAACAATGACTTGGTCTTCATCAGGGTCGGAAGTACTGGTAGAGGAAGAACCAACACCCGTTTGATTGACATATAACACCTTTTTTACTTGTGCGACTAGTGGTGAAAACAAGCCTGTAATGAGTAATAGAAATAGGTAACTGGTAATGTAGTGTTTCATGATTTTAATGAATTTATTTGGTGTTAGTATTTCTCTAAAATATACACTCACAATTACTTATAGGCTTATAAAAGTTCGGTGGTCAATTATGTAAAATAAGTTGCGTTTTATTCTTATGCTTTATTTATATGGAAAACCTCCAAAACTTGTACACATAAAAAAAGGAGGTGTATGAAACACCTCCTTTTTAATTATTTTATTTAGAAAAGGGATTATCTGGTCATTAATTTAACTGCTTTAGTACCTTCAAAGGTTTCAACAGTAGCAATCCAAATACCGGTTTTGAAATTAAAATCAATATCCTCGTTAGTTTTGATTGTTTTAACCAAAGCACCAGTAATACTATAAATATTAACTTCAGTTGTAGATTTTACATTAGATACATAAATTCTATTTCCAATAGCTCTAACATTTGATGAAACAGCAGACGTTTCACCCACTTTGTCTATGCTTAAAGTAACATAATCAGGATTTACATATAAACTTGTTGGAACAGATAGCCCGGTTAATACATAAGCTGCATTTCTCCAAAGGGTTAATGCTTCAGAAGTAATATTGGCTCCATCTCCTTTAATAATCGCTCCGTAATTAAAAGCAAAAGCAATCATTCTTACTTGAGATACATCCGTAACTGCAGTCCCAAATTGAGTACCCGCAGGAATATCATTAACTACAATGGCTTTATCAACAACGGTAACATTAGGATTTGTGCCTAATAAAGTTCCAGTTACTGAAAGGTCTAGTTCATTCAAAACATCAATTGAATTTGTACCAGTACCACCATTATTATCTGAAGTTTCATTATATAGCATAAATTCATTTCCTGTGAATGCGATTCCACTAAACAATGGATTGGTTTGATTTACTAGATCAACAGTAAGCGTAGTTGCAGGTGAAATAGCCATAGCTGCATTAGCATCCGTAACAGCTCTACCATTTCTTAAAGCCCAACTTTTGTTATAAATAACTGGTATTGCAATATTTTTGATACCAAGTGGTCCCGTTGGTTTCCATATACCATCACCAGAACCAAAAGTTTCTTGAGCAATTACCAAATCGTAACCTGTAAGGTCAAGCCCTGTTCCATTAGCATCTACAGGAAGTACAGTGATATTAAAATTAGGATCTGCCGTAAACATTCTAACTATCGGATCATTGTCATATAAAGATGCACCTGGTGCTTCGGTCCCAGAATAAGTAGATTTTTGTACATAAGCTATCTCTTGTGGTTTCGCTTGTAATGTTTGATAGGTTACTTCAATATACGGTAAGTAAATATCAGAACCTGCACCAGCAACTGCCATAAACTCTAAATTTTGAGAGTTTCCAACAGTAGAATAAAAATCAACAGTAATGAACTCATTTAAATCTTGACCAGAAGTAGCTGTAGCATTTAGAGTTTCCTGGTAAGTAGTACTAGAAGCACTTGAAGTAAGTGTGCCGTTAACTTTTATCCAAGACTTATTGTTGTTGTTTGGCATTTTTAATTCAAGGCCTAAACTTGAAAATTCAGACAAGGGTACTTTAACAACAGAAGTTCCTAAGGGTTTGATTAGAACTCTAGAACCCGCTTTCATATCTAGTCCATAAGTTGGACTATGGTAATTATCACCTGCAGCATGTCTGTAATCTAATCTTCCGTCAGCACTTTTAAATCTATCAGTTTGAGGTTGAGCAAGCGCTTCAGGAGACCCTTGAATTACATAGCCGTTCGAAGGATTTGGAATTATTGAACCATCTCTAAAATCATAAATAGTTGTTTCAGTAATAAGTTCGTAATCATCAAAAACCGGATTAACATACAATGTAGAAGGAGGCGTTTGTCCTGTTAACATATAAGCAGCGTTTCTCCAAAGGGTTAAAAACTCTGAAGTAATGTTTCCTCCATCCTTTTTTACCCAAGCTCCCCAAGTAAAAGGAAATGCTATGGCATCTTTAGCAAAAGTACCAGAGGCATCTGTACCAATTTGGGTACCAGTAGGGAAGTAGTTGATGGCAACGGCTTTAGTTTTATCTGTTATTTGAGGAACAGAAGCCAATAAAGTAGTGGTGCTTGATATTTCAAGATCATTAACAGCATCTATTGAATAAGGGCCTACATTACCTTTATCGTCGGCAGTGGTTCTAAACAAATCAATAGAACTTCCATTAGTAACCGAAATACCATTAAATATAGGGCTGGTTTCATCTTCTACGGCCATTGATAATTGTTGAGTTCGCGTAAGAGCTGAAGCAGAAGTAACCAATGCGGTAGAACTACCTCTAAAAGCATAACCTTTAGCGTAAATAACAGGAACAGTTAATTGGTTTGGATGAAGCGGGTTTCCAACCTTAAAAATAGTATTTGAAGACGCCATATTTTCAGAAACAATGACTAACTCAAAGTCTGTAAAATTAACCGGAGAAGCTATAGCGTTGGCTCCTGTTGCTTGAGTTCCCATTTCGGTAACCACAAAAGCTTGATCTATTTTTACCCAAGAAACCGTAAAGTTTGCATCAGCTTCCAACATTTTTATAATTTGGTCTTGACCAGGTAACGAACCTCCGTTGGCTATATAGTCCGAATCATTGGTTCCATCTTGAATAAGATACAGAACATCTTGTTGTGCTATCATTTGACTGGATGTCAAAGCGAAAAGCAAAGTAAATAGTAAAAAAGTAAATTGTTTTTTCATAATTAATAGTTTAGTTATTTAAATTGAATTAATAAAAAACCACACAGTATCGTGTGATATTGTGAGTGTAATATAGGGTAGTTATTAATAATTTAATGGTATTTTTGAACGGCGGTCGATTTTATAAATAAATTACCTGCAGCATTTGGTTCGAAAAAATGAATTATTTATAAAAAAAATGAGGATAAAACAAAAATACGTAAAAAACCGTATTGTTAATGGAGTTTTTCTGTTAAATATTTGGCTGTTTCAGAGGTGTTAACCTTCACTATATCTTCGGGAGTTCCTGTAGCAACTAAGTTCCCACCGGTTTCACCTCCTTTGGGTCCTAAGTCGATAATATAATCAGCACATTTAATAAGTTCTAAATTATGCTCTACAACAATAATGGAATGGCCATTTTCAATTAAAGCATTGAATGATTTTAGAAGTTTTTGAATATCATGAAAATGCAAACCTGTTGTAGGTTCGTCAAAAATAAACAACGCTTTATCTTTGTTGTTGCCTTTTCCTAAAAACGATGCTAATTTAATACGTTGCGCTTCGCCACCAGAAAGGGTAGAAGAACTTTGTCCTAAAGTTACATATCCCAAACCAACATCTTGTAAAGGTTGCAGTTTGGTTTTTATTTTGGTTTGTTTGTTGGCTTCAAAAAAAGCAATGGCATCATCAATGGTTAGGTTTAAAATGTCATCAATGTTTTTATTTGCAAAAGTGACTTCTAACACATCTTTTTTAAAGCGTTTGCCTTTGCAGGTTTCGCATTCCAAATGTACATCTGCCATAAATTGCATTTCAATGGTTACTTCACCTTCGCCTTTGCAAGTCCCACAACGTCCGCCATCTACGTTAAATGAAAAGTGTTTTGCTTGGTAGTTCCTTATATTACTTAATTTCTGGTTTGCAAACAATGCACGGATATCATCATAAGCCTTGATATAAGTAACAGGATTGGAGCGCGACGACCTTCCAATAGGGTTTTGGTCTACAAATTCAATATGTTTTATATTGCTGAAATTACCTTCTAAAGATGTAAATTGCCCTAGTTTATCACTAAAATCGGTTAATTTTTTTTGAAGTGCAGGATATAAAATCTTTTTTACCAAAGTACTTTTTCCGCTTCCGGAAACACCTGTAATTACCGTTAGCATCCCTAAAGGAAAACGAACATCAATATTTTTTAAGTTGTTTTCGCGCGCACCAATAACATCTACATAGTATTTTGAAGTTCTTCTGATTTTCGGAACTTCAATTTTCAATGTTTCATTTAGATATTGCGCTGTTAAGGAGTTAGAAGCCAAAATATCATCATAAGTACCAAAAGCCACTACATGTCCACCAAAAGTTCCAGCTTCAGGACCAATATCTATAATGGTATCGGCAGCTTTCATGATATCTTCATCATGTTCCACCACAATAACAGTATTCCCTAAGCTTTGAAGCTGTTTTAAAACCAATATTAAGCGTTCGGTATCTTTGGGGTGCAAACCAATACTAGGCTCATCTAAAATATACATAGAACCTACTAAACTACTGCCTAAAGAAGTTGCAAGATTGATGCGTTGACTTTCACCACCAGAAAGCGTGTTCGATTTTCTGTTCAGCGTTAAATAATCCAACCCTACATTGGCTAGAAATGATAAACGATTGTTGATTTCCTTCAATAACCTGTCTGCAATTTGGGTATCGAAATCGTTTAATTCCAATTGTTTGAAAAAAACTGCTAATTTATCCAAGGGCATTTCTACCAAATCGGTAATGGTGGCGCCACCAATTTTAACGTAATTCGCTTCAATACGTAAGCGTTTACCATTACAGGTTTTACATTTGGTTTTTCCGCGGTAGCGCGATAGCATCACACGGTTTTGGATTTTATAGGCTTTAGCTTCTAATTCAGCAAAAAAGGAATTTAATCCTTCAAAATACTTATTTCCGTCCCAAATAAGTTGCTTTTGGGCATCGTTTAATTGAAAATAAGGCTTATGTATAGGAAAATCGAATTTGTGTGAATTGTTAACCAATTGGTCTCTATACCAACTCATACTTTCTCCACGCCAAGGGAAAATAGCATTTTCGTAAACTGAAAGTCCGGTGTTTGGAATCACTAAATCTTCGTCAATGCCAATAATATCGCCATAACCTTCACATTTTGGGCAAGCACCATAAGGATTGTTAAAACTGAATAGATGAACATTTGGTTCTAAAAAATTAATGCCATCCATTTCAAATTTATTACTAAACGGACGTTGTTTGTTGTCGGACAACGTTTCAATGGCACATTCACCTTTACCTTCAAAAAAAGCTGTTTGTACAGCATCTGCAAGTCTGTTTAAAAAATCTTCTTCATCTTTAATAATGATTCTATCAACCACTAATTGAATGGTGTCGTTCTTTTTAATTGCATTTATTTCTTCAATTCTAACAACATCATTATTTACCTTTATTCTGGCATAGCCCTGTTGTTGTAAAGCTTTAAGTTTATCTTCCATAGTGCGTCCTTCTTCTAAATAAATAGGAGCGAGGAGTAGGAGTTTTTCACCTTCAGAAAATGTTTTTAAATAATTTAAAACGTCTGTAACAGTGTCTTTTTTCACTTCAATCTCAGAAACAGGCGAATAGGTCTTTCCAATTCTGGCAAAAAGAAGTTTTAAATAGTCGTAAATCTCGGTGGTGGTTCCTACGGTTGAACGCGGATTGGTAGAATTCACCTTTTGCTCAATGGCTATGGCAGGTGCTATACCTTTTATATAATCTACTTTTGGTTTGTTTAATCGGCCTAAAAACTGGCGCGCATAACTCGATAAGCTTTCAACATAACGTCTTTGTCCTTCAGCATAAAGCGTATCAAATGCTAAACTGGATTTTCCAGAACCCGATAGCCCAGTAATAACTACTAACTGATTTCTGGGGATAACAACATCAATATTTTTTAAATTATGCAGTTTCGCACCTTTAATAATGATGTTTTCTTTCGGATTTACTTCAGAAATATTAGTAATCATAAGCTTTTACGGGAATAATTTCGCAAAGATACTACAAGTATTTCAAGCTAAAAAATGCACGATACTTTAAATAAAAGTTAAATAATCGCATTATTTTTTGTTTTTTTGGAATGATTATTGGTATATTTGAATCTATTAATCAACACTTTAAACAGCTCTCGCCTATAGCAGAATATTACTTTTAAACTAAAAACCCCAAGCAGAGAAGCTATTTCTATGCCCTAAAAGTAATGATTATGCAATACGAACTTATACAAGATTCTACCTTAGTTAGTAACTATATTAAAGGTGATGAAAGTGCTTTAGAGACTCTTATAAACAGGCACAAGCAAAAAATTTACAGTTTTATTTATTCGAAAGTTTATGATAGAGATGTTGCTGAAGATATTTTTCAGGACACTTTTATTAAAGTAATACGTACACTTAAAAGAGGTGCTTATAATGAAGAAGGTAAATTTTTACCTTGGGTAATGCGTATATCCCATAATTTGGTGATTGATTTTTTCAGAAAGAAC
Source organism: Mariniflexile sp. HNIBRBA6329 (assembly GCF_043558645.1). Taxonomy (NCBI): domain Bacteria; kingdom Pseudomonadati; phylum Bacteroidota; class Flavobacteriia; order Flavobacteriales; family Flavobacteriaceae; genus Mariniflexile; species Mariniflexile sp. HNIBRBA6329. The sequence goes on from NZ_JBIFXS010000008.1 coordinate 33,989, forward strand.
AACAGAATGCCAAAATTTGATAATACCGATGAGTTTAATATCTTTTCTGTATTGAGTGATAATAGTCTAAATGCAGAAAATAGCATAATAAAAGAACAGGTTGAAACAGATGTACGACGTTTGGTTGATGAACTTCCTGAAGACCAAAGAGAGGTATTGTTGATGCGTATTTACGAAGATTTAAGCTTTAAAGAAATTTCAGATAAAACAGGTGTTAGTATCAATACAGCTTTGGGGCGTATGCGTTATGCATTAATCAACTTGAGAAAAATTATAGATAAGCACAATATAATTTTAACAAATTAGCACAATAAAGTAAAATTAGCTGCGTTAATAAATTAAATTCAACCTTAAATTATTAAAATGGCAAAACTTTACTCTGAAAATTCTATTAAAAATTTGAACGAACTAGAACCGCGAAAAGAAACGGTTAACTTTATTCTAAACTACTCAAAAGCTTTAAGTGTTATAAATTGTAATAAGATGAAGTTTGAAGCGCTTCTAAACTGAGTGGTGAAAAGCCCTAATATTTTATTTATTTATTAGGGCTTTTTAATTTGTAATAATTATCAATTACCGATTGTCTTCCTATGGTTTTAGTAATGATATCTTTTTCTAAGTCCCAGCCTCTTGCAGGTGAGTATTCACGACCATACCATATAATTTGAAGGTGTAAATCGTTCCAAAGTTCTTTTGGAAATAATCTTTTGGCATCTTTTTCGGTTTGAACCACGTTTTTTCCACTTGTTAAATTCCATCGATACATCAATCTATGTATGTGTGTATCAACAGGAAATGCCGGTACTCCAAATGCTTGAGACATCACCACGCTTGCCGTTTTGTGGCCAACAGCAGGAAGTTCTTCTAAAGCTTCGAAACTTTGAGGCACTTTTCCATTGTGTTTTTCAATTAGAATTTTAGAAAGCCCGTGGATGCCTTTGCTTTTCATCGGCGATAAGCCAACGGGTTTTATAATTTCCCTAATTTCTTCAACCGAAAGTTTTACCATATCATACGGATTATCAGCTTTTTTAAATAATAAAGGAGTTATTTGGTTAACGCGAACATCGGTACTTTGTGCAGACATTAAAACTGCTATCAATAAGGTGTATGGATCTTTGTGGTCTAATGGAATGGGTATGGTCGGGTATAATTCCTGGAGTGTTTTTATTACGAATTCTACCTTTTTATCCTTTGTCATGTTGTATGTTTGTAAAAATCAAAGTTACTATTATGAACACATTAAAACAAGGCGATATCGTACCAAATTTTGAGGTATTTGATGAACAAGGAAACATTATAAAATTATCAGATTATAAAGGAAAAAAACTTGTGGTTTTCTTTTATCCGGCTGCAAGTACACCTACCTGTACTGTAGAAGCTTGTAATTTACGAGATCATTATAAAGAATTATCCGATGCTGGTTATGAAATATTAGGTGTGAGTGCCGATACCCAAAGAAAGCAATCTAATTTTAAAAAGAAGCACGAATTTCAATACCCTTTAATTGCAGATGTAGATAAAGTCATGATTAATGCCTTTGGTGTTTGGGGATCAAAAAAGTTTATGGGCAGAACGTTTGATGGCATCCATAGAAAAACATTTGTAATAGATGAAGAAGGCAAAGTGGATCGTGTTATCGACGCTGTAAAAGCAAAAATTCATGCCGCACAAATTTTAGAATAAAAAAAATCCTTCTTAATTTTTAGAAGGATTTTTAGTTTTTTTATTTGGTGTATTTCTTTCTTTTGGGCAAAACCAAAGGCTTTCTAGTGTAGCCAAACATGCGGTAATCTTTAATTAAATCGGCAATACCTTCGGGTAATTTATCTTCCCAACCGCTTTTTCCGTCGGTTATTTGTTGTAAAATTTCCCTAGAGAATATGGTTAAGCATTTATCGTCGTAATCTTTAATATCTATTACTTTTCCGTTGTATTTAAAGAATTTGTACAATTCTTTCATACGTGGGTACACTTTTAGGTTTTCACTGGTGATCAGTTCGCCAGTAGCTACATCAATCATGGGATATAAGTAGACTTTCAAGTCTTTAAAGAATAATTTTCCAAACGCTTCTAAAATGCCTCCACTCATATGGCGATAATATTTTTCATCAAAAATATCAACCAAATTGCTTACACCCATAGCAAGTCCCATTCTAGCTTTTGTGTAGTTTGAGAAATATTCAACTACCTTATAGTATTCTTGGAAATTGGATATCATAACCGATTGTCCTAAAGAGCATAACAAATCGGCTCTATCCATAAAATCTTGCTCATCAATTTCGCCTTCAGCTCTTAAGTTAGATAATGTAATTTCAAAAACCACTTCGGTATTTTCTTTATCAACTTTTTTCTCTTCAATAAACATTTTATATGCATTTTCATACATATCTATATTTACTTGTGTTACAGGTCTAAAGCTTCCTCTAAAAGCTAGAATATTTTTCTTGTAAAATACACGAGCTGGCAGTACGTTCTTTCCATCAGGTCCAAACATTACGGCATCGGTCATACCATTTTTTACAAGTTGTAAACTCATTAATCGGTTATCAACATTTTTGTATAAAGGCCCAGAAAAATTAACGGTATCAATTTCTAATTGATCTTTATCTAGATGGTCGTACAAATAACGTAATAATTTTTTTGGCTCATTATATTTGTAAAAAGCACCATAAATTAAATTTGTACCAATAACTCCAAGGGTTTCTTGTTGTAGCCTAGCGTCCGTTTCTTTAAAACGGATATGCAAAAGAATGTCGTTATATTCTTGGTTTGGCTCTATTTGGTATTTAATTCCAATCCAGCCATGACCTTTAAATTGTTTAGCAAAATCGATGGTGGTAACCGTATTTGCAAACGAGAAAAATAGCTTATTTGGGTAATCTTTTCTAGAAAGACGTTTTTCAATAAGGTCTATTTCATGATTAAGCATTTTTCTTAAACGACCTTCAGTCACATAGCGCCCATCATCTTCAGCTCCATAAATGGCATCACTAAAGGCCTTGTCGTAAGCAGACATTGCTTTTGCTATGGTTCCAGAAGCACCGCCAGCTCTAAAGAAATGCCGACTGGTTTCTTGTCCTGCTCCAATTTCCGCAAAAGTACCGTAAATGTTTTCGTTTAAATTTATTCGGAGTGCTTTGGTTTTTAACGAAGGTATTTCTTCAAATTCCCTGTCTCCTTTTAAGGTAATTTCCATGTTACTGTTTGGGTTACTTAGTAATTTTAACAAAGGTATCAAATAATGGAAGTAAATAAAAAAATAACTTTAATTTTGTTCGTGTAAAAGAGCCCTTTTAGTATGCATTAAAAAGGACTCCATTATTTTAATATTTCTGTAAAATTATAGAGCAAAAATTATCAATTTCAATGTGGAATTTCAATTTTCGTATTAATTATTTTGAAAAAGAAGCAATTAAGTATAAATAGTTGAATAAAAAGTAAATATTTAATTTTTGAAAATAACGTTTTTAGGCACTGGGACATCACAGGGTATTCCTATAATTGGGAGTACGCATCCTGTGTGCTTAAGTGACAACAAAAAGGATAAACGCTTGCGTGTTTCGATTCTGGTTGAATGGGATACATTTACTTATGTTGTAGATTGCGGACCGGATTTTAGATACCAAATGTTGCGTGCGGGATGTACTAAATTAGATGGGGTTTTATATACACATGAACATTCAGATCACACATTAGGTTTAGACGATATTAGACCTTTTTATTTTAGACAAGGCGATATTTCAATTTATGCACACAAGCGGGTTTTAAAATCGCTTAAAAAACGGTTCGATTATATATTTACAACTAAAAATAAATATCCTGGAGCACCTTCTGTTATTACACATCGAATAAAAAACGAAGCGTTTACTTTGAATAATCTAGAGGTGGTTCCAGTAAATGGAAAACACGATACATTACAGGTTTTTGGTTTTAAATTTGGAGATTTTGCTTATTTAACGGACATGAAAACTGTTAAAGAAAAGGAAATTGAAAAAATAAAAAACATAAAGGTTTTGGTAGTTAATGCTTTACGGATTGAACCGCATCAATCGCATTTTAATTTAGACGAAGCGTTGCAGTTTATTGACAAGGTAAAACCGGAAAAAGCTTATTTAACCCATATAAGCCATATGTTAGGGTTTCATGACGAGGTTGAAAAAACATTGCCAAAAAACGTGTTTTTAGCTTATGATAGTTTGCAAATAACAATTTAAATTTTTATAAAATGAGACAGAAAATTTTCATGTATTTATTCGTTTTTTCAATCCTACTGGTTTTATTTCAGTACGTAAATTCTAAACGTGTTTTTGAAGATATGAATCGAAAATTAGAAGGATACAAAAATCAATTAGAGCACTGTAAAGATTCTTTGGCGGTTTTAGAAGATGAAAATTTAGATTTATCACATTTCAATTTGGAAAGAAATGAAGATGCCATTAGTTATTTTGAAAACCAAGGTTATAACGTAGCCGAATTGATTCCGTTAATAAAAGATGAACTTTACAAGTTGAACGAAGAAAAGGATGAGCACCCAATAATTCCTTATGCATCGGAAGAAGGAAAACGTATGATGATAAACACTGTTAAACTGCTAAACCACAAATGGATTATAGCAGATTTTTCAGATGGACACTATTGGGGCGAGCTTTTTTTGACCTATGAAATTACGGAAGAAAAGCAACTTAAATTCAATTTAGTAGAATCGTTTTTGTACCCTTTTAATTAGATTCAATCTTATAAGCAATTCCCTTTTGTTTTTTTGTTTCTCCAACATACGAGTATTCAAACGTATATGAGGAATCGGTGGTGGTAAGTATTTTTAAATGAATATCTTTCTGCTCAGCCATATTTTTTGGTTTTATGGTTTTAAATACAACCTCGCAATCATTTATCCATCGTATTTGAGTGGAATCGATTTTATTGTTATAAACCTCAATTTGTAGCGTTTCAGTGCGCTTAAATTTCGATTTAAAAACTTTTCCGTCAATAATTACCTCGCTTTCATAGTTACCAGTTTTATAATCGGTGCAGTTGCGAGTGGTTTCATAGCAACTTAAAAAACTTAAAAAAAGTAAAAGACAGGTAAACTTCATAATAAAAAATTTCATCACAAAATTACTAAACTAAATAGTTAATTCTGGAAATTTTTAAAACTTCCGTCAGAATAAAAAATAACAATGCGCTCGATGGTTTTGTCTTCTTTTGCTTTTGTTTCAATTTTACTTTCTATAATGGTAGAAGTGGGAGAAACTAAATCTGGTTCAGGAGTTTTTTTTGTTGAGGGAAATTCACCTTTACCATTTAACAACCAATACAATTCAACTTCAGGAAAGGAGCCAAGTATTTTCAAAACAAATTCCAAACTGGGTTTGTTTCTGCCCGATAAAATATGGGAAATACTCGAACGCTGCACACCAATTTTTTCAGCAAAAGAAGATGCTGTTTCTCCGTAATAATCTATTACTTCTTGTAGTCTTTTAGAAAAATCCTCAATGTTTACCATTGTAACATAAATAAATGCAATTATGATTTACAAATGTAACAATATATAATTTAAAATGGGTATAAAGGAGTGTTAAAAGTGTATTTTACTTATATTACAACTTCATATAGTGTGTCTTATTATACTGAAATGCAATTATTTGAAGTTTATAAATATGATTTAAAATAATTTGCTTAAGTAATGTGTTGAATCAATACTTTTAAGTGTATAATATTGTAAACAAATTGATGATTTTTTGTGTTTACAAATGTAAATTTGTAATTGTTTACATTTGTATCCTTAAAGTATTATGATGCAAATAGAAGTTATAAAATCGTTGTTTTTAAAGTATAAAGAAATCAGTTTGAGTCATCGCTATATTACCAATAAGCACATTGAACCCTTGTTGGAAAAAATGGCTAATAAATTGGAGATTGAAACAATTGGAAGTTCAGTTTTAAATAATCCTATTTATGGAATAAAGATTGGTGACGGGGACAAACGAATACTTATGTGGTCTCAAATGCATGGAAATGAATCGACCACTACAAAAGCAATATTTGATTTATTTAATACATTTTTAGCAGAAGATGCATTAATAAATCACATTTTAAATACCTGTACTTTATATATCATACCTATTTTGAATCCGGATGGTGCAAACGCTTATACTAGGATAAACGCCAATGAAGTTGATTTAAATAGAGATGCCCAAAATTTAACACAACCAGAAAGCAAAGTGCTTCAAGATGCTTTTAATTCTTTTAAGCCACACTATTGCTATAATTTACACGGGCAGCGTACTATATTTAGCGCAGGAAATACCAATAAACCCGCCACCGTGTCCTTTTTAGCGCCAGCGCAAGATAAAGATTGTACCGTAACCCCCAATAGAAAAATAGCTATGGAAATTATTGGAGTAATGAACGATACTTTGCAACAAATAATTCCAAATCAAGTTGGTGTTTACGATGACGCTTTTAATTTAAATTGTGTGGGAGATACATTTCAAAGTAAAAATATCCCTACAATCCTTTTTGAAGCTGGTCATTACAATAATGATTATGCACGCGATAAAACAAGAGAATTTATTTTTATATCATATTTAATTTCATTGGACTATATTTCAAAAAACGATATTTCTGGAGATAATTACAAACCTTATTTCAATATTCCAGAGAATGAAAAATACTTTTTTGACATAATTATAAAGGATGCAAAAACGAAAGTGAACAACAAAACGGTTATAACAGATATAGGTATTTTGTATCAAGAGAAATTAGTAGATGAAAAAATTCATTTTATTCCTAAAGTTGAAAAAATTGAAAATCTTGATATGTATTTTGCTCATAAAACAATTCATAGCAATAGAACAGAGGTATTTGATAATGAAAGTCAATTATTGAAAATTGGTGACGAAAACGTTTTCGTAATAATAAATAATGAAAAAATCTCATTATTACCGAAATAAAGTACAGGTATAATGCATAATTATTAGTGAAAATGTATTAATTTTGGTTTATATTTAAGAATAGTTAATTATGGGGAAAATTAAATTAGACGAAATCGATCATCAAATTCTTGACATGTTAATCGATAACACAAGAATTCCGTTTACAGACATTGCAAAAAAATTATTAATATCAGCAGGTACGGTTCACGTACGTGTGAAAAAAATGGAAGAGCAGGGCATTATAAGAGGCTCATCATTAATGCTGGACTACAAAAAATTAGGCTATTCATTTATAGCTTATGTAGGTGTTTATTTGAATAATACATCGCAAACTAAATTTGTATTAGAGCGTATTAATGAAATTGCTTTTGTAACTGTGGCACATATAACAACGGGGAAATTTAATATTTTCTGTAAAATCAGAGCGAGAAGTACAGAGCACGCAAAAGAAATTATATTTAAATTAGATGATATTGATGGTGTTTATAGAACAGAAACCATGATTTCTTTAGAAGAAAGTATCAATGATAAAAAACGACTGATGCACTCTATTTTTAATGAGATGTAGATAACATATAAAAATTCAAAAAAAAGCCAGTTCAATTTTGAACTGGCTTTTTTTTGAATTTTTCTCGTCCTGAAATAAGTTGACTCAAAGTTTATGTTTTCTAGGTTTACAATCTTCCATCTACATATTTTTTTAGAACTCCTTTAACATCATATAAAACACTATTATTCTTTAATAAAGGACTTAAATCGATACTTAAATAGTCATTATGCGCAACTGTTAGAACAATTGCTTCAAAAGTATCTTGTGGCAATGCATTTGAAGTAATTATCCCATATTCCTTTTTCACATCTTGTGGATTAGCCAAAGGGTCATGAACAACAACATGTGTTCCATAACTTTTTAATTCGCGAATAACATCTACAACTTTTGTATTGCGAACATCTGGACAGTTTTCTTTAAATGTTATACCGAGTATTAATATTTTAGAATCTTTAACTTTTATATCTTTTAAAAGCATGAGTTTAATAACTTCTGAGGCTATATATTTACCCATACTATCATTTACACGACGTCCTGCCAAAATAATTTCGGGATGATATCCAATCTCTTGGGCTTTTTGAGCTAAATAGTAGGGGTCTACACCAATACAATGCCCACCAACTAGACCTGGCTTAAAAGGCAAGAAATTCCATTTGGTAGCAGCTGTTTCCAGTACAGCATGGGTATCAATATCCATTAAATTGAAAATTTTTGCTAATTCGTTCACAAATGCAATATTTATATCACGTTGGGTGTTTTCAATTGCTTTTGCTGCTTCTGCGACCTTAATTGTAGGCGCAAGATAAGTTCCTGCAGTAATAACACTGGCATATAACAAATCTACCCTTTTTGCTATTTCGGGTGTAGAACCAGAAGTTACTTTAAGTATTTTATCTACAGTATGTAATTTGTCTCCAGGATTAATACGTTCTGGAGAATAACCTGCATAGAACCCTTCATTAAATTTCAATCCACTATTTTTTTCTAGGATGGGTACGCATTCTTCTTCTGTAACACCAGGATATACTGTTGATTCGTAAATTACAATATCACCATGTTTAAGTGCCTTTCCAACAATTTCACTCGATTTATATAAAGGTGTCAAATCAGGCCTATTGTTTTTGTCAATTGGTGTAGGGACTGTTACTATATAATGGTTACAATCTTTTAAATCTTCAAAATTTGTGGATAAATATAGACCAATATCATCATTTAAATTTTTCTTTAAAACCGATAGAAGAAGACTCTCTTCAACCTCAAAGGTTATATCTTTTCCTTGGTTTAATTCACTGATTCGTTTTTGATTAATATCAAATCCAACAACACTATATTTTGAGGCAAAAAGTCTAGCTAAAGGCAATCCGACATAACCAAGACCTATTATAGCAATTTTAATACTATCCATTTACTTTTGTTTTTTTAAATTTTCCCAATACCAATTAATAGCTTCTTTTAAGCCGTTTTTAATATTATAATTTGGATGATAATTTAATAATTTTTTAGCCTTTTCAATTGATGCTAAAGAGTGTGGAATATCTCCTGCCCTGTTTGTTGTGTGCTTTATTTCAACATTATTTATTTCTGAATCAAATTCAGATAAGTATGATTTTAATAAACTAGTTAATTCTAAAAGTGTGGTTTCTTCACCAAATGCAACATTATATATAGTATTTAAAGCATCTTTATTAGAAGTAGTTAACGCGTTAATATTTATTTGTATAACATTATCTATATAAGTAAAGTCCCTTGAATAACTTCCATCACCGTTAATGATAGGAGATTCATGATTGATAAACTGCTGTATAAATTTTGGTATTACAGCTGCATAAGCACCATTAGGGTCTTGTCTTTTTCCAAAAACATTAAAATATCTAAGCCCAATCGTATCAAAATTATAGGTGGTATGAAAAACATCAGCATATAACTCGTTTACATATTTAGTAATGGCGTATGGAGATAGTGGCTTGCCTATGGTTTCTTCTACTTTAGGTAAAGCCTCATGGTCTCCATATGTAGATGAGCTAGCGGCGTAAACAAAGCGTTTAACGCCCGCATCTCTAGCTGCTACAAGAATGTTTAAAAACCCCGAAACATTCACATCGTTAGTAGTGATGGGATCTTTAATAGACCTTGGCACTGACCCTAAAGCTGCTTGGTGCAACACATAATCTATATTGTTACAAGCGGCTTTACAATCTTCAAGATTCCTTATATCTCCTTTAATAAGTTTGAAAAGTTTATTTTTAAGGAAAGGTTCTATGTTTTCTAATTTTCCCGAAGAAAAATTATCTAAACAAACTACTTGAATGTTATTGATAAGTAAGGTTTCGCACAGATTAGACCCAATAAAGCCAGCGCCTCCCGTTATAAGAATGCGCTTATTATTTAGTATTTCTAATTGCTGTTCGGTCATTTTTAGATTTGGTACGATTAATATCAGAACAAATATTGTAAAAAATATTTAGATATGTTAACTATTATACTAATGTTGTGGTTTTTCCTAAGAAATTTAAAACTATGTAAAAATTAACATTTAGTTAGCTGATTTAAATTGCTCTACTGGCAAATCAACATTCTTCTTAGCTTATGGATCGAAAACAATTGCTAAATTTATACCGTTAAGCATAAAATTGAATTCATCAATAGTATTATTAGTTTAATTTTATAAATGGCAACTAATTTTTCTAACTTTCAATAACTAACGATTCAAAACGGATAAAGTATTATTGAAGCATTTAATGTCAGTTAAAGTTTGGCTAAATAATTAATAAATTTTGTTTATATATGACAGATTCAACAATTAAAAAATAACCACGTGGATTAAAATGTTAGTTTTGCTGAAGGCATCTTTCTACACATCAATTTTCAACCTTTATCACTTTAAATACCAAATTTAATATTGACTAAAACTAAAATATACTTATCACCACCTCACATTGGTGGATCGGAGCAAAAATTTGTTAATGATGCCTTTGAAACTAATTGGATTGCTCCATTAGGTTCCAATATAGATGGTTTTGAAAAAGATTTACAGCATTATTTAGGAAGTAATTCTCAAGTTGCGGTTTTAAGTTCTGGAACTGCAGCTATCCATTTAGCGCTTCTGCTATTAAATGTGACTAAAGGAGATGAGGTGTTATGCCAAAGTTTCACCTTTTCTGCTTCTGCAAACCCAATTATTTACCAAGGGGCTACGCCTGTTTTTATAGATAGTGAGTCGGATACATGGAACATGTCTCCAGAATTACTTGAAATTGCTATTTTAGATAGGATTAAAAAATACAAAAAACCTAAAGCCATTATAGCTGTCCATCTATACGGTATGCCTTATAAAGTTACTGAAATTAATGCTATTGCTAAAAAATATGATATTCCTGTAGTGGAAGATAGTGCAGAAGCTTTGGGAAGTACTTATTTCAATACAGCTTGTGGAATGCTTTCTGACATAGGTATTTTATCATTTAATGGCAATAAAATAATTACAACTTCTGGAGGCGGTGCATTAGTGACTGATAATTTAGATATAAAAAACAGAGCTATTTTTTTATCAACCCAAGCCAAAGATAATGCAGCTCATTATGAACATTCATCTATTGGATTTAATTACAGGATGAGCAATGTTTTAGCAGGTATTGGACGTGGACAAATGGAAGTTTTAGATAGCCGCGTTGTAGCAAGAAGAAACAACTATAATTTTTATAAAGCAAATTTATCGGATTTTAATTCAATTTCACTTTTAGAAGAGCCAAATGGTTTCTTTTCTAATAGATGGCTTACTTGTATTAAAACAAGTTCATTTGAGATGAGAGAACAAATAAGGCTGAATCTCTTAGAAGAAAATATTGAGTCAAGACCATTATGGAAACCAATGCATATGCAACCTGTTTTTAAAAATTGTTTGTATTTTACAGACGGTACATCAGAAGAACTTTTTGAAAAAGGACTTTCATTACCAAGTGGATCTAATCTGAGCCAATTAGATTTAGACAGAATTATAAGTGTTATTTTAAAAACACCAAACTTATAATAAGCAGTTGTATTACATATCTTTCAAAAAAAATATGCAGCAGCATAGATGGCTAATAAAATTTGTTTTTTTGCCTATGAAGCATAAAATTCAAAGGCATCAATTATAATGGCATCATCTACCAAACAATCTATTCTTGGTACTCCAATGTTTTCTAACAACACAAAATTAATGTTACCGTGGTTGTTCTTTTTATCGTATTTAAGCAATTCGATAATGGTTGCGTATTCTGATTTATCAATGGTTACCTTACCATAATAATCAATAAAAAGCGTTTTGATATGGTGTGCAATTTGTTTGGGGAACCCCGCTAATTCAGTAGAAATATAGGATGCCAAAATCATACCTATAATAATTGCCTCGCCATGTAATAATGTTGTTTTGTTGGGATTACTCAAAAAATAAGATTCTATAGCATGACCAAGCGTATGTCCATAATTTAAAGTTTTACGCAAACCATTTTCAAAAGGATCTTCTTCAACCACATTCTTTTTTATAGCCACAGATTCATAAATCAATTCATCTAAATCATCCAAAGAAAGTTTAGATAAATCTTGAAATTTGTTCCAATAGTTTTCATTGCTAATTAACCCGTGTTTTAGCATTTCTGCTAAACCGGAACGCATCTGGTTTTGTGGGAGTGTGTTTAGAAAATAGGTATCAATAAGAACTAAATCGGGATTGCTTATAACGCCTATTTGATTTTTTAAATGCCCCAAATCTACCCCAGTTTTACCACCAACAGATGCGTCCACCATAGAAAGTAGGGTAGTAGGCACATTTACATAAGCAATACCTCGTTTAAAAGTACATGCTACAAAACCACCCAAATCTGTAATAACACCACCGCCAATATTTATAAGTAAACTTTTTCTATCGGCATTAAGTTCAGAAAGCGTATTCCAAACCCCAACGCAGGTGTCAATGGTTTTATTAATTTCGCCAGATTCTATTTCAATAATTTCAATAGCAATAGTTGTTTCCAGTTTTTCTAAAAAATATGGTAAGCAATATTGATGTGTGTTTTCATCCACCAAAATAAATATTTTAGAAAAATTTCGTTCTTTAATATGTTCGTTTAAAGACGAATAACAAATGTTATTAAAATGAATAGTACAATTGTTTGTTGTAATTGAATCCATGAAATAGTTAATTTTTTTTTGAAACCACGAAATTAAGGAGATTTTATATAAAATGATAACTTGCGGTTAATTATATTTGCTTCAAATCTTGAATAAAATGCAAAAAAAACACCTTATCTTTGATAATACTGAAATTGCCTTTGCTTTAAAGAGTGATTCTGAATTGGAACGTGCCTATTTTTTGTTTAAAATGATTTCCATTGAACCCTTGGTTCGTATAGGTACAGCCGCCACTAATTTTGCATTAAAAGCACACTTACCTATTGAAGGATTGATTCGCTCTACGGTATTTGACCATTTTTGTGGAGGCGTTAATGAAGAAGATTGTTTGCCTGTTATTAATAAAATGTATGAAAAAGGCGTAAGCTCGGTTTTAGATTTTTCTGTAGAAGCCAAAGAAAGTGAAAATGAGTTTGATTATGCCCGAGATGTAACCCTAAAAATTATAGATTTTTGCAAAGAAATTAAAGCAATTCCTTTTGCTGTTTTTAAACCCTCGGGATTTGGACGCTTCCATTCATATGAAAAAGTGAGTAACGGGAAAAACCTAACTGAGAAGGAACAAATGGAATGGGAAAAAGTTGTAGAACGTTTTCATGTAGTTTGTAAAAAAGCTAAAGAAAATAATATTGCTGTTTTAATTGATGCGGAAGAAAGTTGGATACAAGATGCTACCGATGCCTTGGTAACCCAAATGATGAAAATATACAATACTGAAAAACCTGTTGTTTTTAACACCTTACAAATGTATAGACATGATAGAGTAGCGTTTTTAAAAAACGAACATAAAAAAGCAAAAGAAGGTGGTTATTTTTTAGGGTATAAGTTGGTGCGTGGTGCCTATATGGAAAAAGAAAATGAACGGGCAGAAGAGATGGGTTATGAGTCGCCTATTTGTAAAAGCAAAGCCGCTACAGATGACAACTTTAATGCTGGATTAAATTATATTCTAGATAATTTAAATGATATGTGGTTGTTTGCAGGAACCCACAATGAAGCAAGTTCTTATTTACTTATGGATTTGATGGCAGAAAAAGGCTTAGAGAACAACGATTTCAGAGTTTGGTTTGGACAATTATATGGCATGAGCGACCATATCAGCTTTAATCTGGCCAACAAAGGATATAATGTTGCTAAATATGTGCCATTTGGCCCAGTGAAGGATGTGATGCCTTATTTGATACGTCGTGCAGAAGAAAACACCTCGGTAGCAGGACAGACGGGTAGAGAATTAGTGCTTTTGACTAAAGAAAAAAAAAGGCGTAAAACACTGTAAATATTAAATATAGCTTAATAGAATATTTTTTATTGTTTCGGAAGATTGGTAAGGAGTTATATTTATCAAATTGCTAAAATCGGATTTTTTATATGGTTTATTGTTTTTTCTTTTCACCATTAAAATATCTTTGTCTGAAGTTGCTACAAGTAATTCGTTTTTTGAAATAATATCCTCTTCATGTTTTTCTCCTAGGCGTAAGCTTGTAATTTTTATGTCGGTTTTAGTATGCTTATTGGCATAGAGCTCTATGAGGCAATTAGCTAAATCTATCAGCTTAATGGGCTCGCCCATATTGAAGGTAAACACATTTTCGTCTAACTTATTAAAAGTAGCAATTTTCAAAATTAAATTACAAGCCTTGTGTTTATCAATAAAATAACGTGTAATGGTTTTGCTGGTTATTGTTAATGGTAAACCTGAATCTATTTGCTTTATAAAAAGTGGTAATACTGAACCGTTCGATCCTATAATATTTCCAAATCGGGTTATTGAAAACTGAGTCTCACTTTTTTCAGCTAATTCTATAATATAATTTTCAGCAATGTGTTTGGAAATACCCATAACATTTATAGGGTTTACTGCTTTATCGGTAGATATGAAAATGAATTTTTTAACTTCATACTTTATAGCTAAATCTGCTAATAATTTTGTTGCCAAAATATTTGTTTTAACCGCTTCATAAGGATGATTCTCCATTAACGGCACATGTTTGTAAGCTGCAGCATGAAAAATTATGGTGGGTTTGTTGGTTTTAAAAAGGTATTCAACAGAATCTGTTTCGTTAATATTTAAAAGGATACAGTCTATTTTGTTTGAATCTTCATTTTCAAACTCTTTAATTAAATTGTAAAGTGGTGATTCAGCAATATCAATAAGAATAAGTTTCTTGTAATTACAAACCAATAAATGTCTAGCAAGTTCACTCCCTATAGAACCCGCAGCACCAGTAATTAATATAGTTTCGTTTTCAAAATTAAAGTGCTGAAACGGTTTCTCGGTCTTTTCTTTTGAATGAATTAATCCAGAATCTACTATTAATTGTTTTATATCGCTGCAGGTATCTTGATTCATTAAATGCGTATTCGGGTTAAGTGCTAATTTACGGGATAAATTCACCTACAAAGTAGAAATAATATACTATTTATACAAACGGAAAACTGCCAAGCATTATTTTGTTACAACTTTTATAATGGTGATGAGAATAAGCTTTAAATCAAAGAAGAAACTACGATTTTTAATATACGTTTTGTTGTACTTCAATTTATCAGGAATAATCGTTTTTATAAAGAATTCCTCGGGATTTTCGGCGGCTTTTAAAAGCTCTACTTCATTTCTATATTTTAATGAAGCGAGACCCGTAATACCTGGCCTTACTGAAAATATTTTCATATCGTCTTCACTATAAAAATTCACATAATGGCGAAGTTCTGGCCTGGGGCCAACAAAACTCATATCGCCTTTTAATATGTTTATAAGTTGCGGAAATTCATCAATTTTATAGCGCCTTAAAAAATATCCCACTTTGGTAATTCTGGAATCGTGGTTTCCAATGGTAAGCAATCCTTTAATTTCAGATTGCATATGCATAGTACGAAACTTATAAATATTGAAATCTTTATTGTTTTTTCCAACACGCCCTTGGATAAACAGAACAGGTCCTTTGGAATCTATTTTGATAATAAGAGCTATTATAATGAGAAAAGGAAGTAGAATGATTAAACCTATAAATGAAAATACAATGTCAAAACAACGTTTAGCAATCATTAACGGGTAATTCTAAAATTAGTTATGGTAGCTATGCTATCGCAGTTTTCAACAGTTAATTCTATGTCCTTTTCATTATAATCACCTTCAACCAAATAAACGCCACATGGTTTTTGCCTTGCATTGCTCTCAGAAAAATTGATATTTCCTTTTTTCAAAACATGGTTTATAGCTGTAGAATCTAAGTTGTTGTTGGTTAATTGAGAGTAGGCATCGTTAGAATATTCTATTTTTTTCAATCGAATATTTTTAAGTACACGGGCATCAGGCCCATAACTACACGATGTTTTTTTACCATTAAAAAAGAAAGCTAATATTATTAATCCAAGAGAAAAACCTCCTAAATAATAGCCAATACGTTGAATTAGTTTCATCTGTTTATTTAAATTGTTTTTTAAGGTCAGATGTTACATACTTAACCATAATTTCTTTTAATAAAAGTGCTTTTAACATGTATGTTACATTTAATTTGAAGACGTTTTATTTAAGCGATTTATTAAAAAATAATCAAATTAATATCGCTATAATTTAAATCGAACCATTCACCAACAGATTTGCTGGTTAAAATTCCGTGGTAAAAATACAACCCATTTTTCAAACCTCTATCAAAACGAAGCGAATTTTCCAATCCACCGTCTTCAGCAATTTTCAATAAATACGGTGTAAAGATGTTACTAATTGACACTGAAGCTGTTCTGGAATATCTTGCAGGGATATTTGGTACACAATAATGTACAACGCCATGCTTGATAAAAGTAGGTTGCTTATGCGATGTTACTTCGCTGGTTTCAAAACACCCACCCATATCTATACTTACATCAATAATAATGGCACCTTTTTTCATGTTTTGCACCATAGATTCGGATACAACAATAGGCGATCGGTTATTACCCCGAACGGCACCAATTACTACATCGCAACGTTTTAAAGCTTTTGTGAGGTTTTTTGGTTGGATGGTAGATGTGAAAAGCGGTCTACCCAAATGTGTTTGTATGCGTCTTAGTTTTGTAATTGAATTATCAAAAATCTTAACATTGGCACCTAAACCTATGGAGCTTCTTGCAGCAAACTCTCCAACAGTACCAGCACCTAAAATAACCACTTCTAGAGGAGGAACGCCACTTATGTTGCCGAACATTAAGCCATTGCCACCTTTTGTGTCTGAAAGTAATTCTGAAGCAATAAGAACTGATGCCGTACCTGCAATTTCACTCAACGATTTTACTGCAGGATACGTACCATCGGAATCTCTTATAAACTCAAATGCTAAGGCGGTAATGCGCTTTGAAGCGAGTGCCTCAAAATACTTTTTGGTTTGTGTTTTTATTTGTAAAGCAGAAATTAAAATGGTTTGTGGATTGATAAGTTTAATCTGTTCTAAACTTGGCGGTTCTACTTTAAGAATCATAGGGCAAGAAAAAACTTTTGCAGTATCGTTGGTTATTTCTGCACCAGCTTCACTATAATCTTTATCACTAAAATTTGCGCCATCACCAGCACCTGACTCTAACAACACTCTGTGTCCGTTGCTAACTAAAGCGAAAACAGCATCGGGCGTTAGGCAAACACGTTTTTCTTGAAAAGCAGTTTCTTTGGGAATGCCAATAAATAATTCTCCCTTACGTTTAAATATCTCAAGGGTTTCTTCTTGTGGTAAGAGTTGTTGTTTAGTAAAAGGAGATAATTGTTTACCCATGGTTATTTAATTTTCAAATTTCAAATTACAAATAAAATTTTATTGAATTGAAACATATCAAAAATAATATTTTAGATTTTAAAAGTTGGCATTTTATAATTATTAATAGTATTTTTTGAATTTGAACGAAAAAGCCCAAAATTTAACGCAGTATACCAGTAATTAGTATAAATTTATATTTTTGTTGAGAGAAACAACTATATGCCTAAAAAATTATTAATCTATTTTTTTTACTTATTACCTTTAATTAGTGTTACACAAAATTTTGTTTTAACAGGCAATGTTGTTGATGACAGAAGTTTCCCTGTTAGTTTCTCTAATGTTGTTTTATATAATGCTGAAAATTTCACTTTCGTTGAAGGAACAACAACCAATGAAAATGGGGAGTTTCAATTTGAAAATTTAAAGCCTAATAACTATACTATTATAGTGAGTTATTTAGGTTTTGAAGAGAACAAAAGCACTATCAATCTTGATAAAACAAAAAGTATAGGAACGATTGTTCTTAAAGAAAAAATTGAAACTTTAGATGGTATTACTGTTGTTGCTAAACGACCAACTGTTAATCGCTTGGTAGACCGTTTGGTTTTTAATGTTGAAAATTCTACGCTTTCCAACAACAATGTGCTGGATGTTTTAAAATATACCCCAGGGGTTTTGGTACATGATGGCAAAATAACGGTAAAACAATCCATCCCAACTGTTTATATAAATGATAAGAAAGTACATTTATCTATTTCCGAGATTCAGCAACTTTTAGAAGGTACTTCTGCAAATAATATCAAGTCTATTGAAGTTATTACAAATCCATCAGCAAAATATGATGCTGAAGGTGGATCGGTGATAAATATTGTTACAAGTAAAAATATTATTGCAGGGTATAATGGTAACGTATTTGGTAATTATACCCAAGGAAGCGAATATCCAAAATACCTATTTGGAACAAGTCATTTTTTTAAAACAAAAAAGTTAAGCACTTATTTAAATTATAGTATTGCTCCAAGAAAGGAATACTTGCAGAATACCGAATTTATAAACTTTTTAGATGATCAATCTTTAGTTAAATCTATTTGGGAAACAAATTTTGAAAGAACCCGTAAAACCCGAACCCATAATATAAAAGCCAATATTGAATATGAATTAAACGATAGAAACACTTTAGGCTTTTCTACAACTATATTAGTATTACCAAGGGACCATAATAAAACCGCTTCTAATTCTTTAACCGAGATTTTTGATTCTAGCAGAATTTTAGATTCAACGTTCAAAACGTTGAATAGACGCGTAGATGAAACATTCAATTTGGCATTTAATTTAGAATATGTGCACAAATTTAAAAAAATAGGAGAGAAGCTCTCTATAAATGTTCATCATACAAATTATGATTTCTCAAGTTTCCAAAATGTAAATACTGATTATTTTTTCCCCGATGAGTCTCTTATAAGAAACAATATATTTCAGACATTCTCTAGTCAAAATGCTAAATTATATACAGGCCAAATAGATTATGAATTGCCAATAAGCAATACTTCGCAGTTTGAAACTGGAATTAAAATTTCTAATATTGGTACAGGTAATATTATAACACAATATGTTTTTGAAAATGGTGTAAAAAAGGAAGATTTACTAAATTCAGATACTTTTTTATATGATGAGACTAATTATGCTGCCTATTTTTTATACTCAAATGAATGGAATAAATGGAGCTTAAAATCAGGATTAAGAACTGAGTATACTAAAATTATGGGAAACTCATTGTCTACTAATCAAATTAATAACTCCAAATACATAAAGTTTTTTCCCTCGTTGCAAATAGTTAATAAACTGAATGACAATAATGAAATCTACTTTAATTATAAGAAGCGTATTTACCGTCCACGATACAGTCAGTTAAATCCATTCAAATATTTTTTAAATGACAATACGTATGTTATTGGCGATCCCAATTTAAAACCTCAAATTGATGATGTTTTTACTTTGGGCTATACATTTAATAAAAATTACACTTTTGAACTGTATTATAGAAATGAAGCTAATCCAACACTCCAATTTATTTTTCAGGATAATGAAAACAAACAAATTATATATAAGAATACAAATACAGATACGGCTTTTTCTTATGGCTTAGATTTTACTACTTATACCAAAATACTACCAAACTGGAATTTATATTTATTGTCATCTTTTTTTTATTATAAAAATAAATTTTTTACCTTGGATAGTGACGAATTATTTATTGCTGACAAGTGGTCCGTTTATGGAGAAATAACCAATAGTTTTTCTTTTTTAAAAGATAAAAGTTTGTCAGCAGATGTTTTATTCACATACATATCTGCAACAAACGACGGACCAACAGATACTAGTTCTAGATCAGGATTGGATATAAGTATGAGAAAATCGTTGTGGAACGACAGGGCGTCTTTAAATTTAGGGGTAACCGATATATTTAATACCCAAAATTTCGATAATACTGTTAAATACTTAAATCAAAATGCATATACCAAATACAGGAGTGAGAATAGAACCTTTACATTTGGGTTTACCTACAAATTTGGAAACTCTTATTTAAAAAACAATAAAAAGCAAATTGATTTTGAAGAAAGAGATCGATTAAAGTAATGACTAGAAATATTGCTTGACCTTACCCCAAAAACTTTTCGGTGATATTTTAAATTCATC
The DNA here is from genome assembly GCF_043558645.1 of Mariniflexile sp. HNIBRBA6329. NCBI lineage: Bacteria > Pseudomonadati > Bacteroidota > Flavobacteriia > Flavobacteriales > Flavobacteriaceae > Mariniflexile > Mariniflexile sp. HNIBRBA6329. Next base: position 54,064 of record NZ_JBIFXS010000008.1, read on the forward strand.
TTCCAACTCCTGTAAGCTTTTACTTGCTGTATTAATTTGGTTAAACATTTTGGCTCTAATTAAGTAAATGGTTGGAATAACAATGGCCATTATTGGCAATAAATAAATTAACTGAAATTCATCAACAATTTTACTTTCACCACTAAACACAACTCCTATTTGAAAGATGTACATAGCTATTGGTACTAATAAAGTATGATACCACCAATGCCTGCAGGTAAAAAACCAAATAAACAATATATATAAAGGGATTAATTTGCCAGTTAGCACCCACATCGCGTAATTAGCATCCCCAAAAAAACCACTATTATATGTAAATAAAAAAGTGTCCCAAACTGGTGTATTTGGAACACTTTCATATAAAGAAAATAAATAGGGAGTCAGGGCAACAAGGGTTGCAATTAGACTCCCTATAATTAATTTTTTACTGACAAATTTATCATTAAGCAAGGATTGGTCTTGCTGCTTTGTCAACTCTTGCTTCCGCAAGGATTGGTCTTGCTGCTTTGTCAACTCTTGCTTCTGCAAGGATTGGTCTTGCTGCTTTGTCAACTCTTGCTTCTGCAAGGATTGGTCTTGCTGCTTTGTCAACTTTTGTTGATTGTTGCTCATTGCTTAGGGTGTTAATTGTAAAAGCCGTAAACAACATGCCTCCGATAATTGCAAATGCAATTAAATACATTTTAGTTTTCATTTTATAAGGGATTTAATTAATTAATTACCCAAATGTAAATAAAGACTATATCGGAGTGTATGACAAAATGTTAAAATTATGTTAAAAACAATCTTTTTTAAATTTCTCGCTGTGGGTTTCCCGTAACAACTTAAAATTTAGCACATTTCTGGTTGGTTTATGTTGTTGTTTATAGCTTTTTGCTTTATTGTTTTACTTAACTTTTAAGGGTTAATTTTCTGATATTTTGAATATTTAACTCTAAAATTATTTTATCAAAATCGTTATTTAAAATCGTTTCTATTTTTTCTGGCCATTCTATAAAAACCCAATGACCTGCATCTAAATAATCTTCAATTCCAAAATTGTACGCTTCTTCTAAGTTTTTTATTCTATATAAATCAAAATGAAAAATTTTATCTTTTTTTAATTCATATTCATTAACTATTGAAAACGTTGGACTGCTAACTTCATCATTACCTCCTAACTCTTTTACCAAAGCTTTTATTAAAGTGGTTTTACCAACCCCCATTTCCCCATGAAATAAAAGGGTTTTTGAATTTAAATTATTTAATAATTGCTTTGCAACAGATTCTAAATCACTTAGTTGATATTCTATTTCCAACTTAATTTTATTTTAAAGACAATATTACAAATTAAAACTAAAATAAACTAATAAAAAGTGTATTTTATCGATGTTTTTAGCATTACATAGATTATTTAGGGTTGAAAACAACAAAAGGAATTATCATTTCTTCAAGTGAAACACCACCGTGTTGGTATGTGTTTCTAAAATAACTTACATAATGATTGTAGTTATTTGGGTAGGCAAAAAACAAGTCATTTTTTGCAAAAATATAAGAACTGCTCATGGTTATTGATGGTAAGTGTACATCTTGAGGATTTTTAAATACCAAAACCTCCTTGCTTTCAAAGGTTAAACTTCTACCAGTTTTGTAGCGTAAATTTAAACTTGTATCTCTATCTCCAATTACTTTTGAAGGGTTTTTTACATTAATGGTGCCATGATCGGTAGTTAAAATAAGCTTAAACCCTAACTGTTGAGCCATTTGTACCATTTCCAAAAGAGGCGAATTCTTAAACCAACTTAATGTTAATGAACGGTATGCTTTATCATTAGAAGCTAATTCTTTAACAACTTCCATTTCAGTTTTAGAATGCGAAAGCATATCAACAAAATTATAGACAACTACAGTTAAATCGTTGTTTTTTAAAGTCTTGAAGTTGTCAACCAATTTTTTTCCAGCTTTTAAATTGGTTATTTTATGAAACTCATGGGTGTATTGATTTAACCCTAAGCGTTTCATTTGGGTTTTTAAAAAATCTTCTTCATGTAGATTTTTACCACCTTCATCGGTATCATTTTTCCAAAATTGAGGAAAAAGTTTTTCCATATCACTCGGCATTAAACCCGAAAAAATAGCATTTCTGGCATATTGTGTCGCTGTGGGGAGTATGCTAAAAAAAGCTTCTTCTTTTTCTTTTTTATAATGGTTATTAATGATGGGTTCAAAAACTTTCCATTGGTCATATCGCAAATTATCAACAACAACCAATAGGGTAGGTTGTTCTTTGCTTAGCTCTGGCACTACTTTTTCTTTAAAAAGTGTATGTGACATTATGGGAGCATCATTATTTGGCTGAAACCATTTGGCATAATTTTTTTCAATAAACTTTCCAAACTGCGTATTGGCTTCTGTTTTTTGGGACTCCAAAATTTCAAACATACCTGCATCTTCTATATTTTCAAGATTGATTTCCCAATAAATTAGTTTTTGATACAAGCTTACCCATTCTTCATAGGAATTCACCATAGATAAATCCATGGCTATTTTTCTAAATTCTTGTTGATAATTAGAAGTCGTTTTTTCTGAAACCAATCGGGAATGGTCTAAATTTTTCTTCAGGCTTAAAAGAATTTGGTTTGGGTTCACTGGTTTTATAAGGTAATCGGCTATTTTATTTCCAATAGCTTCTTCCATTATATATTCTTCTTCACTTTTTGTAATCATTACAATAGGAAGATTGTCTTGCTTTTCTTTTATTTCATTTAATGTTTCAAGACCGGTAAGTCCTGGCATATTTTCATCTAAAAAAACAATGTCGAAATTTTCACTTTCTAATATTTCAATGGCTTCTGTTCCACTTTTACAAGTAGTTACGTTATAATTGCGTTGCTGTAAAAATATAATGTGTGGTTTTAGTAAATCAATTTCATCATCTACCCAAAGTATTTTTATTGTATTCATTTAAGTGTTTTAAATAAGTGTTAATTCAATTTGTTCTGATTATAGGCTTTTATATACACATCATAGTATTTATATTTGTGTCTGTAAAACATTAACTTTTAAAGTTTGAACAAACTTAAAATATTAAACGACCCAATTTACGGATTTATTACAATTCCAAATTCTCTTATTTTTGATTTAATACAACATAAGTACTTTCAGCGCTTAAGAAGAATTACACAAATGGGGATGTCTTATTTGGTATATCCGGGTGCACACCACACCAGGTTTCATCATGCTATTGGCTGTGTGTATTTAATGCAAAAAACGGTTAATGTACTTCGTTTTAAAGGAGTTACAATTTCAAACGAAGAAGAGTCAGGCTTGTATGCCGCTATTTTATTGCACGATATAGGTCATGGCCCGTTCTCCCATGCTATGGAACATAGTATAGTAGAAAGTGTATCTCACGAGCAAATTTCGTTGCTTTTTATGCAACAATTAAACGAAGAATTTAACGGAAGTTTAACGCTTGCCATCCAAATATTTAAAGGTGAATACCCTAGAAAGTTCATGTGCCAACTTATTTCGGGGCAATTTGACATGGATAGAGCCGATTATTTAAAACGTGATAGTTTTTACACCGGTGTTGCAGAAGGTAACGTAAATAGCGAACGCTTAATAACCATGCTACATGTGGTAAATGATGAATTGGTTGTAGAGGAAAAAGGTATTTACAGTGTAGAAAAGTTTTTAATAGCCAGACGTTTTATGTATTGGCAAGTTTACTTGCACAAAACAGGGTTGGCTGCTGAACAATTACTAATTAGAGTTTTGCAACGTGCTAAAGAATTGCACAATAATCATCGTAAATTACAAGCAAGTAAACCCTTGTTGTATTTTTTAGAACATAAAATATCAATAGACGATTTCAACAAAGAAACCCTCGATATTTTTTCGCAATTAGATGATTTTGATATTGTTTCAGCAATGAAACACTGGCAATATGACGATGATTTTGTGTTGAGTAATTTATGTGAAATGATAATTAATAGAAACCTATTAACTATCAAATTAAAGAACAAACCTATAAAAGAAAAAGATTTACAAAAGCATATAGACAAGCTAATTTTAGAATACCATATTACTGAAGCCGAAGCAAAATACTTTGTGTTTATTGGTAGTATTTCAAATCAGGCTTATCAAAACAATCATAAAGGCATAAATATATTACACAAATCGGGCAAAGTTGATGATATTGTTAAAGCTTCCGATCAGCTTAACTTAAAAGCATTATCAAAACCAGTTACCAAATATTATATATGTTACCCAAAAGAGTCCATTTCTAATTAATTTATTAACAATTATTTAATTGGAAGTTTAAATTGCTGTTAATCATTATATAACAATAAGGAACTTCAATTGAAAAACTTTAGGACATTTTTCCTATTTTTGCCAAACCTAACGTAAAAACAATAAATTTTAGAGTGTGAAATTTACAGCACAACAAATAGCAGGGATTTTAGAAGGTGACGTGGTTGGAAATCCAGATGCTGAAGTATCAAAACTTTCTAAAATTGAAGAAGGTTTTGAGGGCTCTTTAACGTTTTTAGCAAATCCGAAATATACACCGCATATATATAGCACAAAGGCTTCTATTACCATTGTGAATAAAACCTTTGTACCAGAAAATTCTTTAAAAACAACTCTAATTAAAGTTGATGATGCTTACTTAGCATTCTCTAAAATACTTGAATATTACAATTCTATAAAACTAAATAAGGTTGGCGTTGAGCAACCTTCTTTTATTTCAGAATCTGCCAGTTATGGTGATAATGTATACATTGGGGCGTTTTCATATATAAGCGATCATGCTAAAATAGGGTATAACGTTAAAATTTTTCCAAACACATATATTGGGGAAAATGTAGTTATTGGTGATAATACTATTATTTTTTCTGGAGCAAAAATTTATTCAGATACTATTATAGGAGATTACTGTGTCATAAACTCAGGTGTTATAATAGGTGCAGATGGTTTCGGTTTTGCCCCAAATGAAAAAGGAGGCTACAATAAAATTCCTCAAACTGGAAATGTTATTATTGAAGATTACGTAGATATTGGTGCAGCTACCACCATAGATAGGGCTACCATGGGATCAACAATTATTCGTGAAGGTGTGAAATTAGATAACCACATTCAAATTGCTCATGGTGTAGAAATTGGAAAACATACCGTTATTGCAGCACAATCTGGAGTTGCAGGCTCTACTAAAATAGGAAGTAACTGTCAAATTGGTGGACAAGTAGGTATTGCGGGGCATATTGTTATTGGAAATAATGTAAAAATTCAAGCGCAATCGGGCATTGCAAGAAATGTAAAAGATAATGAAGTACTGCAAGGTTCGCCAGCACTTAGTTTAACCGACTATAATAAATCGTACGTTCACTTCAAGAACTTACCTAAGATTGTTAGAAATATTAATGATTTAGAAAAAAATAAATGGGAATAGTAACTACTGAAATAAAACAAAAAACCATAAAGAAAGAAGTTTCTTTAACAGGGGTTGGTTTACATACAGGAAAAAATGTAACATTAACTTTTAAGCCAGCCGAAGCCAACACAGGATTAGCTTTTAAACGTGTTGATTTAGAAGGGATGCCCGTTATAGAAGCAGATGCTAATTATGTAACAAATACACAACGTGGCACATGTCTAGAAAAAAATGGGGTGATCATACAAACTTCTGAGCACGTTTTGGCCGCTTTGGTAGGATTAGATGTTGATAACGCCATTATTGAACTAAATGCTTCTGAACCTCCAATTATGGATGGGTCGTCTAAGTTTTTTGTTGAAGCCATTGAAAAAGCCGAAGTAGTAGAGCTTGATTCTTTTAGAGAAGAATATGTAATAACAGATATTGTTTCTTATATAGATGAAGAATCTGGTAGCGAGATTTTAGTAATGCCTTCAAAAGAATACCAAATTACAACTATGGTAGATTTTGGAACGAAGGTTTTAGGTACTCAAAATGCCACGCTAAATCAAATTTCAGACTTTAAGGATGATATTTCAAACGCACGTACATTCAGTTTTTTACACGAAATTGAAATGCTGCTTCAAAGTGGCTTAATAAAAGGAGGTGATTTAAATAACGCTATTGTTTATGTTGATAAACCATTATCAGCCGAAACCATGGAAAAACTTAAAGTAGCATTTAAAAAAGATTCTATTGCCGTTAAACCAAATGGTATTTTAGATAACCTTACATTACATCATCCAAACGAAGCTGCTAGACATAAATTGTTAGATGTTTTAGGTGATTTAGCACTTATAGGTACAAGGATTCGTGGAAAAGTAATAGCCAACAAACCAGGGCATTTTGTAAATACACAGTTTGCTAAAAAACTTTCAAAACTTATAAAAAACGACCGTCGTAACAACGTACCAAATATCGATTTGAATCAAACGCCTTTAATGGATGTGAATCAAATTATGGCCATGTTACCACACCGTCAACCTTTCTTATTAATAGATAAGGTTTTTGAACTTTCAGACGACCATGTTACCGCCATGAAAAACGTAACCATGAACGAGTCGTTCTTTGCGGGCCACTTTCCTGGCGCTCCTGTAATGCCAGGGGTTTTAATTGTGGAAGCAATGGCTCAAACAGGCGGTATTTTAGTTTTGAATACCGTTCCAGATCCAGAGAATTATCTAACATTTTTTATGAAAATGGACAATGTTAAGTTTAAGCAAAAGGTAGTTCCCGGAGATACTTTAATTTTTAAATGTTCGTTAATAACTCCTATTCGTCGTGGTATCTGCCATATGCAAGGTTACGCGTATGCCAATGGAAAACTTTGTGCAGAAGCAGAACTTATGGCACAAATATCAAAAGTTAAATAATATAAATCTATCCGATTTATCAAAAACAAAATAACAACTACTAAATGAACCGAGCAATAACTAAAATTTTCTATGAAACGAATACATCGTATTGTGAACACATTTTTACCACTTTATCAAAATTAAAATTATAAAAATGAATCAACCATTAGCTTACGTGCATCCAGGTGCTAAAATTGCAAAAAATGTTGTAATAGAGCCGTTCACAACTATATATAACAATGTAACAATAGGTGAGGGTACTTGGATTGGAAGTAATGTTACCATTATGGAGGGCGCTCGTATTGGTAAGAACTGTAATATTTTTCCAGGTTCTGTTATTTCAGCTGTTCCTCAGGATTTAAAATATAACGACGAAGAAACTACTGTAGAGATAGGTGATAACGTAACCATTAGAGAATGCGTTACTATCAACCGAGGCACTGCAGATAGAATGAAAACCGTAATTGGAAATAACTGCTTGATTATGGCTTACTGCCATGTTGCTCACGATTGTATAGTGGGTAACAACTGTATTTTTTCAAATAACAGTACCCTTGCAGGACATATTACCATAGGTGATTATGTTGTGTTGGCAGGTATGACAGCGGTTCATCAATTTGTTTCCGTTGGGAGTCATGCTTTTGTTACCGGAGGGTCTTTAGTTCGTAAAGATGTACCACCTTTTGTAAAAGCAGCAAGAGAACCTTTATCCTATGTTGGAATTAATTCAGTAGGATTAAGAAGACGCGGTTATACAACAGAGAAAATCAGAGAAATTCAAAACATATACAGAATTCTTTATCAAAAAAACTACAATAATACCCAAGCAGCAGAAATTATTGAAGCTGAAATGGAAGCGACTCCTGAGCGTGATGAAATTCTTCAGTTTATAAAAGATTCACAACGTGGTATCATGAAAGGGTATTTTAAGTCAAATTAAAAAAATCAAGTCGTTTGTCGTAGAGTTGTTTAGTCGTTTTCAACTCAGCAGCAAACAGCTTTATAATATATGCACAATCAACAAACGACTTAACAAAGTAAAAATAAACAACAAACAATAAATGGCTACTACAAGTGATATTAGAAACGGATTATGTATTAGATATAATAACGACATCTATAAAATCATAGAATTTTTACACGTAAAACCAGGTAAAGGACCTGCGTTTGTTAGAACGAAAATGAAAAGTGTAACCAACGGAAAAGTGTTGGATAACACCTTTTCTGCAGGACATAAATTGGAAGATGTACGTGTTGAAACCCATAAATTTCAATTTTTATACAACGATGGTGAGTATTATCACTTTATGAACACTGAAGATTACACCCAAATTCAACTTAGGGAATCTGCTTTAGATAACCCAGGTTTAATGAAAGAAGGTGAGGTAGTTACAGTAATTATTAATACGGAAGATAACATGCCGCTTTCTGTTGAGATGCCTGCAAGTGTTATTTTAGAAGTTACAGCTACAGAGCCAGGAGTTAAGGGTAATACAGCAACAAATGCTACAAAACCAGCAACGGTTGAAACAGGAGCTATAGTAAACGTGCCATTGTTTATAAACGAAGGTGATAAAATTAAGGTAGAAACCGAAAAAGGAACTTACAAAGAACGCGTAAAGGAGTAAAACATTTATTTGTTGATATGTTTATTTGTTTTTAAAACAACTTAACAGCTTAACGAGTAAACAACTAAACGTAAAAATGAAGTTTCCAAACCCACATACTTTAAAACAAATTGCAGCATTAATTGATTGTGAATTTGTTGGTAACACCGATTTTCCTGTGCTAGGAATGAACGAGATTCATGTTGTAGAACCCGGGGATATTGTCTTTGTAGACCACCCCAAGTATTATGACAAGGCATTAAATTCAGCAGCTACCATTATTTTAATTAATAAGGAAGTTGATTGCCCTGAAGGAAAAGCGTTATTGATTAGTGATGATCCTTTTAGGGATTTCAATAAGCTAACCGACTACTTCAAACCTTTTAATGTTGCTACTAGCAGTATTTCCGATTCTGCTGTAATTGGAGCCAATTCAGTAATACAACCCAATTGTTTTATAGGACATAATGTGGTAATTGGAGAAAATTGCATCATTCATGCAAATGTTAGTATTTATGATGATGCCGTTATCGGTAATAACGTGACCATTCATTCAGGAACTGTTTTAGGTGCTAATGCATTTTACTATAAAAAAAGACCCGAAGGTTTTGATAGGTTAAAATCTTGTGGTCGCGTAGTTATTGAAGACAACGTAGATATAGGCGCAAACTGTACCATTGACAGAGGTGTTACAGGAGACACAACCATAAAAGAAGGATCTAAATTAGACAATCAAATTCAAATTGGGCATGATACCGTTATTGGTAGAAAATGCTTAATAGCATCGCAAGTTGGTATTGCGGGTTGTGTTGTGGTTGAAGATGAAGTCACTTTTTGGGGACAGGTAGGTTGCACAAGCGGTGTAACTATTGGAGCAAAAGCGGTGTTACATGCGCAGTCCGGTATTAGTAAATCTTTAGAGGGCAGAAAAACCTATTGGGGAACACCGGCGCAAGAAGCCAGAGCTGAAATGAAAGAAATGGCAAATATCAAGCAAATACCCGAAATATTACAGTTTATAAAATCTAAAAAATAAATCTTAAATGCTGCTAAAAGTATGAGCAAAAAAAGTATTTTTGTGCAGCTTTATTTAAAAAATAATATAAAATGAGTGTTTTAGTAAACAAAGATTCAAAAATAATAGTTCAAGGTTTTACAGGTAGCGAGGGAACGTTCCATGCAAGCCAAATGATTGAATACGGAACGAACGTTGTAGGTGGTGTTACCCCAGGAAAAGGTGGTCAAACACATTTAGATAAACCTGTATTCGATACAGTAAAGGATGCCGTAGAACAAGTTGGAGCAGATACAACCATTATATTTGTACCACCTGCATTTGCTGCCGATGCTATTATGGAAGCTGCTGATGCTGGTATTAAGGTGATTATCACTATCACTGAAGGCATTCCTGTTGCCGATATGATTACGGCTTCAAATTATATAAAAAATAAAGATTGCCGCTTAATTGGTCCTAACTGTCCGGGTGTTATCACACCAGGTGAAGCTAAAGTTGGTATCATGCCAGGTTTCGTTTTCAAAAAAGGAAAAGTAGGTATCGTTTCTAAATCAGGAACTTTAACTTATGAAGCGGCAGACCAAGTTGTAAAACAAGGTTTAGGCATTACTACAGCTATTGGTATTGGTGGTGATCCAATTATTGGAACTACGACCAGAGAAGCTGTTGAATTATTGATTAACGATCCAGAAACCGAAGCAGTTGTAATGATTGGTGAAATTGGAGGTCAATTAGAAGCTGATGCTGCAAACTGGTACAAAGCTAGCGGTAGTAAAAAACCAATCGTAGGATTTATTGCTGGTGAAACAGCTCCTGCAGGTCGTACTATGGGTCATGCCGGTGCTATTGTTGGCGGAAGTGACGACACAGCACAAGCAAAAAAGAAAATTATGAGAGCATGTGGTATTCACGTTGTGGATTCTCCTGCTGAAATAGGTAAAAAAGTAGCTGAAGTATTAGCATAATATCTTTTAAAATATTTGAAAGACCTCGCAATTATTTGTGAGGTTTTTTATTTGTTGCAACTTGTATTTGTTATATTTGAATTTAGGAAATAACCAACTAAGGTATCGCACAATCGTTTTAGTGCCTACATAGAAATTAAAAGAAAATAATCAGATGAAATTATTAGAAGGAAAAACAGCCATAATTACAGGTGCCAGTAGAGGTATAGGTAGAGGTATCGCACAAATTTTTGCTGAACAAGGCGCTAATATTGCGTTTACATATAGTAGTTCTGTTGAGGCTGCTAACGAACTTGAAAAAGAATTAATTGCTCAAGGCGTAAAAGCCAAAGGATATAAAAGTAACGCGGCTAGCTTTGATGAAGCCCAAAAATTAGCAGATGATGTGGTTGCAGAATTTGGCAGTATCGATGTATTGGTAAACAATGCTGGTATTACTAAAGATAATTTATTAATGCGTATTACTGAAGAAGATTTTGATACTGTTATAGAAGTAAACTTAAAATCGGTTTTCAATATGACGAAGGCAGTTCAAAAAACCATGCTAAAACAACGCAAAGGCTCTATTATCAATATGAGTTCGGTAGTAGGTGTAAAAGGAAATGCAGGACAAACCAATTACGCAGCTTCTAAAGCTGGAATTATAGGTTTTTCAAAATCGGTGGCTTTAGAATTAGGTTCTAGAAATATCCGTAGCAACGTAGTTGCTCCAGGTTTTATTGAAACCGAAATGACCGCTAAATTAGACGAAGAAGTTGTAAAAGGATGGCGAGCAGGTATCCCGTTAAAACGCGGCGGCACTCCAGAAGATGTAGCGAATGTATGCGTGTTTTTAGCAAGCGATATGAGTGCCTATGTTACAGGACAAACGCTAAATGTTGATGGAGGAATGTTAACCTAGTTAAGATTTACGAATTACGATTTTAGAATTTATAAAATCGTTAATCAAAAAAAAAAATCGTCAATCGTAAATGCAAACAGAAACTTTAGTATATATAATTTTAGCAGGAATCACAGCTTTATTCATAGCAGGATTTCAGTATAAATTCAACAAAAAAAGCATGTCTAAACTGAACATGCTTTTTTTGTTTTTAAGGTTTTTAACTGTTTTTTCTGTTTTATTATTGCTCATCAATCCTAAGTTGGAACAAATCTCGCTTTCCTCCATAAAGCCTAATTTGGTACTTACGGTTGATAATTCTAGTTCTATAAAATACCTAAATCAAGATGCCAACGCTAAATCTTTAGTTGAAATATTAAAAAACAATAAAGACTTAAATACGAAATTCAATATTGAAACTTATACTTTTGGCGATAGGTTAAAAGCTTCTGATAGTACAACATTCACCGAAAACCAAACCAATATAGAAGATGCTTTCAGTCAGTTAAGTCAAATTTATAAGCAATCTATTTCACCAACTATTTTGATTTCCGATGGCAATCAAACTTACGGTAATAATTATGAGTTTGCTTATACGAGCTACAAGCAACCAATATATCCTGTAATTTTAGGAGATACCATAAAACACATCGATTTAAAAATTCAGCAGCTAAACGTAAACAAGTATGCCTATTTAAAAAACCAGTTTCCGGTTGAAACTATATTGGTTTATAATGGCAATACAAGTGTAAACTCAAGGTTTGTTGTTACAAGTGGTAATACGGTTGTGTATTCTGAAACTATAAACTTTACAAAGCAGAATAATTCCAAAGTTTTAAACTTTAATTTACCCGCAAATACGGTTGGTGTACATGCGTATAAAGCGTTGTTGGAACCCTTAGATAACGAAAAGAACACCATCAATAATTTTAAAAATTTCGCCATTGAGGTTATTGACCAAAAAACCAAAATAGCATTGGTAAGCAATGTTATTCACCCAGATTTAGGTGCTATAAAAAAGAGTATTAAAAGTAACGAACAACGCTCGGTTTTCTTTTTAAATTCAAATGAAATTTTAAGCCAAATAAATGATTTTCAATTAGTTATTTTATACCAACCAAACAATAGGTTTAATAAGTTATATGAAGTTTTAAATTCAGAAAACAAAAATAGATTTACCATTATTGGAACAAAAACCGATTTGAATTTTCTAAATAATATCAACAAAACATTTACCCATGAAATAACAGGTCAAACAGAAAATTATCAAACAGTATTAAACAAAAACTATGCACCGTTTATTGTTGAGGATATAGATTTTGAATCGTTTCCACCTTTAAATTCACATTACGGCACCACATCATTTTCCGTTCCTTTTGAAACTATTTTGCATAAAACGATTAATGGCATTTCAATAAAAGAACCCTTATTGGCAACTTATGAAACAGGTAGTAGAAGAGAAGCGGTTTTATTTGGTGAAAACATTTGGCAATGGCGCGCACAAAGTTATTTAAACAATAAATCGTTTCATGCCTTTGATGATTTTATAGGAAAGCTAATTCAATACACAGCTTCAAACAAACAAAAAAGCAGGTTGAATTTAGAATACGAATCATTTTATAATGGTAATACCAATGTTATCATTAAGGCTGAGTTTTTCGATAAAAACTATGTGTTCGATACTCGTGAAACCCTTAATATCACAGTAAAAAACACGGCTTCAAACGAAACCAAAAAGTTTCCTTTAATTTTAAATAACACCAACTATCAGGTAGATTTGAGCAGTTTGCCAGCTTCCGATTATGAATTTACAGTTAGTACTTCTAAAGAAAATATATCAAAATCAGGCAGTTTTAAAATTTTAGAATATAACGTAGAACAGCAATTTTTAAATGCCGATGTTACAAAATTGGAGCAATTAGCTAACAATAGCCAAGGCAAAAGTTTTTTTATTAATAATACTGACAATTTAGTAGAAAGTCTTTTAAACGATAGTAGGTATGCAACCATACAAAAAAGCCATAAAAATAGCTTACCTTTGATAGATTGGAGATATCTACTCATCATCATTGCTTTAAGTTTGTCTTTAGAGTGGTTTTTAAGAAAATATAACGGACTAATTTAAATGAATAAAGAAAATAAAACAGCTATTGTAACAGGTTCATCATCGGGTGTAGGCGCTGCTTCTTGTGTTGAGTTTGCCAAAAGAGGATGGAATGTTGTAATCAATTATTCTAAAAATAAAAGCGATGCTTATGAATTGGCAGAAAAATGTAAAAAATTTGGTGTTGAAGCTTTGGTATGTCAAGCAAATGTTGCTAATGAAGAAGATTGTAAAAAAATAGTAAATGAGACAATAAAAACTTTAGGTAGGATTGATGTATTAGTCAACAATGCTGGAACCACTAAATATTGTAATTATAATAATCTAGAAGGGCTTAATAAAAAAGATTTCCAAGATATTTATGAAGTCAATGTTATTGGAGCCTACCAAATGGTTAAATTTGCGGTTCCATATTTAAAAAAGGTTAATAATGGTGCCATTGTTAATATATCTTCCATTAGCGCTATATCTGGTGTAGGAAGCTCCATTGCTTATGCGGCGTCTAAAGGGGCTTTATCTACAATGACACTTTCACTTGCTCATGCTCTCGCACCAGAGATTAGAGTGAATGGCATTTGTCCTGGCTTTATTCAGACTAGATGGACAAAAAGTTTTTTAGGTGATAGATACGATTCTGTAAAAGAAAATATTGAAAAGGCTTCACTTATTAATAAAACATCATTGCCAGAAGATATAGCAAAAGGTATTATTTATTTAGCAATAGATGCTGTAACAACTTCTGGTCAGTTATTAACCATAGATGGTGGGCAATTAGTAAATCAAGGAAAAATGTAATCATTCAACAAATTTAATTCTTTGTTAGAATGGTTTTTAAGAAAATATAACGGATTAATTTAAAAAAAGAAAGAAATGGAAAAATTACCAAAAGTGGCGTTCCCAATAATAATTGGAGCAATCATACTAATTGTTTTACTTACTAAATCGGCAGTAACCATAGGTTCCGGTCAAGCAGGAGTATTATTTAAAACCTTTGGAGAGGGGGTTGTTATTGACGAACCTGCGTTGGGAGAAGGTTTTCACATTGTAGCACCATGGAACAAGGTGTTTGTTTATGAAGTAAGACAACAGGAAATATTGGAAAAAATGAATGTTTTATCTTCAAATGGATTAGATATCAAATTAGAAGCATCCGTGTGGTTCCAACCGGACTTTCAAAATTTAGGAAAGTTACACCAAGAAAAAAGTGAAATGTACAAAGAACGCGTGTTGTTACCTGCCATACGTTCGGCTGCACGTAGTGTTGTAGGGCGTTATACGCCAGAACAATTGTATTCTAGTAAAAGAGATGCCATTCAGCAAGAAATTTTTGAAGAAACGAAGAAAATAGTTGGTGCTCAGTATATTCAATTGAACGAAGTTTTGGTGCGCGATGTAACATTGCCATCAACCATCAAAGACGCTATTGAACGTAAATTGAAACAAGAACAAGAATCATTAGAATATGAATTCAGATTGGTTACGGCATCTAAAGAAGCTGAAAAAGTAATTATTGAAGCTGAAGGTAAAGCGGAATCAAACAGAATATTAAGTGCTTCACTAACTGATAAAATTTTACAAGATAAAGGTATTGATGCTACTATGAAATTAGCAGAATCTCCAAATAGCAAAGTAATTGTTATCGGTTCTGGTGATAGTGGTTTACCTATAATTTTAGGAAACCAATAAGAAAGCGGACTAAATAATTCAGAAATTTTAAAAATATTTTGAATTTTAGTTAATTATTTTTACTTAAAAATATATAATATCTAATACTTATAAGATTTGTTGTTTTTATTTGGAATAATCCACTATAATTTAAGATATTTGCGAAAGTAAAAACAAAAAAAATGAACTTTATTCAATCTCATCATCATCATTTTCAAATTTGCTCTCAAGCGAAGTGAAGATGTATTGAATAAAATCAACATATTTTTATAAACCCGTTTGAGACAATCAAGCGGGTTTTTAATTTTTAAGTCCAACTAGATTGTTTCAAACTCATAAAAACAAGACAATGAGTGTATTAAGAATTGCAGTACAAAAATCAGGTCGTTTACACGACGAATCCATGGAATTACTAAAAGATATTGGGATTTCTATCGATAATGGCATCGATCAATTAAAAGCCTCGGCACGGAATTTCCCTGTTGAAGTTTTCTATTTAAGAAACGGCGATATTCCCCAATATTTAAAAGATGGTGTTGTTGATGCTGCCATTATTGGCGAAAACGTATTGATTGAAAAGGGTAGTGGAATTAACATTGCTGAAAAATTAGGATTTTCTTCATGCCGTGTCTGCATAGCCGTACCTAAAACGATGGAATATAAAAGCATTAAAGATTTAGATGGCAAACGCATTGCTACATCGTACCCAAACACCGTTCAAAATTATTTGGATGAAAAAGGCATAAAAGCAAACCTTCATATTATTAATGGCTCTGTTGAAATTGCGCCAAATATTGGTTTGGCAGATGCTATAGTAGATATTGTTTCAAGCGGAAGTACCTTATTTAAAAACAATTTAAAAGAGGTTGAAATGATTTTAAAATCGGAAGCAGTTTTGGCGGTGTCTCCTATTTTAGATGCTGAAAAACAAGCTATTTTAGATAAAATTCAATTTAGAATTAAATCGGTTTTAAAAGGAAGAAATTCTAAATATGTATTGCTTAATGCACCAAACGATAAAGTAAAAGACATTATAAGTGTTTTACCTGGAATGAAGAGTCCAACTGTTTTACCATTAGCAGAAGAGGGATGGAGTTCTATCCACTCGGTAATTAGTAAAAATCAGTTTTGGGATGTTATAGACGACTTAAAAGCGAAAGGTGCCCAAGGTATTTTGGTTTGTCCGATAGAAAAAATGGTGCTTTAAAAAGTTTAATTATTTAATCGTTGATGTGTTTATTTATTAAAGATTAAATCAATGAAACGATTCAACGGTTCAACAATAAAGAAGATGCAAATAATTAATAATCCAAATAAAAGCGATTGGAGCCAGGTTTTAAAAAGACCGACTCAAACGGTTGGTGATATTGAAGCGACGGTTATTCAAATTTTTGATGATATTCGTCAGAATGGTGATAAAGCCATCAAAAAGTACACCTTACAGTTTGATGGTATCGATTTAGAATCGAATCTTGTTACTTCTGAAGAAATTCAAAAGGCTATTAAAAACGTACCTGAAAAACTTCAAAATGCCATAAAACAGGCAAAACAAAATATAGAAGTATTTCACAAGGCACAAAAAACAAATAGAATAGAAGTTGAAACCGCAACGGGGGTACAATGTTGGCAAGAAAAACGCCCGATACAAAAAGTAGGCTTGTACATTCCTGGAGGCACAGCTCCTTTATTTTCAACCGTTTTAATGTTGGCAGTTCCTGCACAAATAGCAGGTTGTAAGGAAATTGTATTATGTTCGCCACCAAACAAACAGGGCAAATTAGCCCCTGAAATTCTTTTTGCTGCACAGTTATGCGGGGTAACAAAAATTATAAAAGTGGGTGGCATTCAAGCGATTGCTGCATTAACCTTTGGAACAGAAACCATACCGCAAGTTTATAAAATTTTCGGTCCTGGAAACCAATATGTAACCGTTGCAAAACAATTAGCTACCAAATTCGGCGTAGCTATCGATATGCCTGCGGGCCCTAGTGAGTTATTGGTAGTTGCTGATGAAACCGCGAATGCTTCATACATTGCATCCGATTTGTTAAGTCAAGCAGAACACGGTACAGATAGTCAGGTTATTTTGGTATCCACATCAAAAGATTTGATTGATGACGTTTCAAAGGAAGTAGAAAGTCAACTAAGCGTACTTCCGCGTAAAGCAATTGCGGAAAAAGCTATAGCAAATTCTAAACTTATCTACGTTGAAAACGATGCATTAGCTTTAGAATTGATAAATGAATATGGTCCAGAACATTTTATTATTTGTTCTAAAAACGAAGATTTTTATATTGATAATATAGCAAATGCTGGCTCTGTTTTTATTGGCGACTATACGCCAGAAAGTGCAGGCGATTATGCTTCTGGTACCAATCATACCTTGCCAACAAATGGATTTAGCAAAGCCTATTCTGGTGTGAATTTAGATAGTTTTTCAAAAAGTATGACGTTTCAAAAAATATCAAAAGAAGGTATTTTGAATATTGGCGAAACTATTGAGTTGATGGCAGAAGCCGAAGGATTACAAGCTCATAAAAATGCGGTTTCAATTCGATTAAAGGATTTAAAATAATGAACATACAAAATTTAATACGTCCAACCATAAAGGCCTTAAAACCTTATTCATCTGCTCGTGATGAATTTCAAGGGGTGACCGATAACATGGTGTTTTTAGATGCCAACGAAAATCCGTTTGAAAATGGCGTAAACCGGTATCCCGATCCGCAACAAGGAAAATTAAAAGCCATACTTTCGGAAATCAAAGGCATTTCGGCAAAAAACATCCTTTTAGGAAATGGGAGCGATGAAGTGCTGGATCTTATTTTCAGAGCCTTTTGTGAACCGAACCAAGATAACATTGTCATATTGCCTCCAACCTATGGTATGTATGAAGTATTGGCAAATTTAAACGCTATCGGCATCAAAAAAGTAAATTTAGATGCAGATTTTCAACCTAAAGTTGAAGAAATTTTAAATACTGCAGACGCTAATAGTAAAGTGCTTTTTATTTGTTCGCCAAATAACCCTTCAGGAAATAGTTTTACAACAGAAGCTATTGAAACATTGGTTAGTAGTTTTAAAGGCATTGTAGTTATTGATGAAGCATATATCGATTTTTCAAACGCGGAAAGTTGGATTTCAAAATTAGACCAATACCCCAATTTAATTGTATCGCAAACCTTATCAAAAGCCTATGCTATGGCAGGAATTCGATTGGGGATTTGTTATGCATCTACAGAGATTATAACAGTTTTAAACACCATTAAACCGCCTTACAACATCAACGAGCTTACGCAAAAAAAAGCTATTGAGTTATTGAATATCAAAGATTTGGCGAGCAATCAGATCGCAGATATTTTAAAGGAACGTAGTGCTTTAATTTCAGAGTTGAAATCTATCAGTTATATTTCAAAAATATATCCAACCGATGCTAATTTTGTGTTGGTAAAAGTGGATGATGCTAACAAGCGCTATAATCAACTTATAGAAAAAGGCATTGTTATTAGAAATCGTACCACACAACCGGGGTGTGAAAACACATTGCGTTTGACGGTTGGAACTTCTGAAGAAAATAAAATTTTAATTAATGTCCTGCAAGGTTTAGAAACCTTGTAGGTGTTATTGTATTGTTATGAAAAAAGTATTATTTATAGACCGCGACGGCACCTTGGTTTTAGAACCACCTGTAGATTACCAATTGGATAGTTTGGAAAAACTGGAATTCTACCCCAAAGTGTTCCAATATATGGCCAAAATAGCTGCTGAATTAGATTACGAATTGGTCATGGTTACCAATCAAGATGGTTTAGGAACCGATTTATTTCCTGAAGATACTTTTTGGCCAGCGCAGAACAAAATCATCAATGCCTTTGAAAAAGAAGGAGTCGTGTTTGCTGATATTCACATAGATAAAACATTTCCGCATGAAAATGCACTTACACGAAAACCACGCACAGGTTTGTTGACTAAATATTTTTCTGAAGATTATGATTTAGCAAACTCCTTTGTGATAGGTGATAGAATTACCGATATGGAGTTGGCTAAAAATTTAGGGGCGAAAGGTATTTATTTATCTGAAAATCCAGAATTAGGTGCTGATGAAATAGAAACTTCTAAACAAGAAATTTTAAATGTTATTGCATTAACAACTACCGATTGGAAAGAAATATATGAATTTTTGAAGTTGAAAGATCGCGTAGCGGAAATTACACGCAATACCAACGAAACAAAAATTTATATAAAGTTGAATCTGGATGGTTCTGGGAAGAATGACATTAGTACTGGCTTATCGTTTTTCGATCATATGTTAGATCAAATAGGTCGTCACGGTGCGATGGATTTAACTATAAAAGTGGACGGTGATTTAGAAGTTGATGAACACCACACTATTGAAGACACTATGATTGCTTTTGGTGAACTATTCAATAAAGCATTAGGCAACAAATTGGGTATTGAACGCTACGGTTTCTGCTTACCAATGGACGATTGTTTAGCACAAGTAGCTGTCGATTTTGGAGGTAGGAATTGGTTGGAATGGGATGCCGAATTCAAACGCGAAAAAATAGGGGATATGCCTTCTGAAATGTTTTATCATTTGTTTAAATCGTTTACCGATGGTGCTAAATGCAATTTAAACATCAAAGCAGAAGGCACTAATGAGCATCACAAAATAGAAGGAATATTTAAAGCCTTCGCAAAAGCTATGAAAATGGCGGTAAAACGAGATTCAAACAAAATGTTTTTACCAAGTACCAAAGGAATGCTATAATAATTAAGAATCTAGATTTTAGAATTATGAGTAGAAATCGTAATTCTAAAATCGTAAATCAAAAATTAATTGAAGTTAGTTATAATAAATTACGGCGCAGGAAACATAAAAAGCATACAATTCGCATTCAAACGATTGGGAATTGATGCTGTTTTATCTGATAATCCAGAGGAAATTTTAGCTGCCGATAAAATCATTTTCCCAGGTGTAGGTGAAGCAAGTTCTGCAATGAGGATGCTTAAAGAAACGGGGTTAGATGTGTTGATTCCACAATTAAAACAACCTGTTTTAGGCATTTGTTTGGGCATGCAATTACTTTGCGAATTCACCGAAGAAGGCAATACCACCGGATTGGGTGTTTTTAAAACCAAAGTAAAACGTTTTGATAATCATGTAAAAGTGCCACAAATGGGTTGGAATGTTATCAAAAACCTGAAATCGGAATTATTTAAGGGTATCAAAGAAAACGAGTATATGTATTTGGTACACAGTTATTATGCCGAGCATTGCAATGAAACCATCGCTACTACCGATTATGGCATAAATTACGCTTCGGCATTACAACATAATAACTTTTACGGTGTACAATTTCACCCAGAAAAGAGTAGTTTAGCAGGAGAGAAAATTTTGAAGAACTTTTTAGAGCTTTAGGAGCTCTTACCATAATAAAGACCTGTCAGGTTTTTAAAACCTAACAGGTCTAAATAGAACAAAACAAAATGAGAATAATACCAGCCATAGATATTATAGAAGGGAAATGTGTTCGTTTAACCAAGGGCGATTACGGAACTAAAAAAATATATAGCGAGAGTCCGCTTGAAATAGCAAAAGCTTTTGAAGGTTCGGGGATTGAGTATTTACATTTAGTAGATTTAGATGGTGCCAAAGCACAGCATATCGTAAATTACAAAGTGTTGGAGCAAATTTCATCTAAAACCAATCTTAAAATTGATTTTGGAGGAGGCTTAAAAACCAATGAAGATTTGCATATCGCGTTCAATTCTGGAGCAAAACAAATCACTGGAGGAAGTATTGCGGTTAAAGATCCTCAAACTTTTGAAGGTTGGATATCTAAATACGGAGCCGCTAAAATTATTTTGGGCGCCGATAGTGATGCTGGAAAAGTGTCTATTAGCGGTTGGATGGAACAAAGTAAAGAAGACGTCATTCCGTTTATAAAAGGCTATCAAAAGAAAAGTATTCAGTATGTTATTTGTACCGATATTTCTAAAGATGGTATGCTTGAAGGTCCTTCAGTAGAATTGTATAAACAAATCATTTCAGAATGTACCAATAGTAGTAACGGTCAATCGATAAAACTTATTGCTTCTGGAGGTATTTCAGCCATTGAAGAATTACCTGTTTTAAAAGAAATTGGTTGTGAAGGTGTTATTATAGGAAAGGCTATTTATGAAAATAGAATAACACTAAAGCAACTAGAAAAATTTGTATAATAAAGTTGAAAGATGGGTTGGAAGGTTTGTCATACTTTTTAACTTTTAACTTTTAACTTTTAACTTTTAACTTTGAAAAATGTTAACTAAGAGAATTATACCTTGTTTAGATATTAAAAACGGACGTACCGTAAAAGGTGTTAATTTCGTAGATTTACGAGATGCTGGCGACCCTGTTGAATTAGCTAAACAATACGCTAACGTAGGAGCAGATGAATTGGTGTTTTTAGATATTTCGGCTACTTTAGAAGCTCGTGCAACCACATTAGATATGGTAATGCATGTTGCAGAACAAGTGAATATCCCGTTTACTGTTGGCGGTGGTATTTCGTCTGTTGAACATGTAGATGCGCTTTTGAAATGTGGAGCGGATAAAGTTTCTATTAACTCATCGGCAGTTAAAAGACCTGATTTAGTGAACGAACTCGCCAACAAATTTGGAAGCCAATGCGTTGTAGTTGCTATCGATGCAAAGCAAATAGATGGCCATTGGAAAGTGCATTTAGCAGGAGGAAGCATTCCAACTGAAATCGATTTATTCGAATGGGCTAAAGAAGTAGAACAACGTGGTGCAGGTGAAATTCTATTTACATCTATGGATCATGACGGTACTAAAAACGGATTTGCCAATGAAGCATTAGCGAAATTATCGGAATTATTAAATATTCCAATAATAGCATCTGGAGGCGCAGGAAATGTACAGCATTTTGTGGATACGTTTAAAGAAGGAAAAGCTGATGCAGCCTTAGCGGCAAGCGTATTTCATTTTGGTGAAATTCCTATTCCTGACTTAAAAAAAGAATTAAAAAAACAGCATATAGAAGTACGATTGTAGTTTGTCAATCCTGCGAAGGTAGGAATCCACTATAAAAGTTATTAATAAATAGATATTCCTGCCTTTGCAGGAATTACAAAAATTATGGATATTAAATACGATACTAACGGACTCGTTCCAGCAATTATTCAAGACGCCACAACAAAAAAAGTGTTGATGTTGGGGTATATGAATGAAGAAGCTTATAAAAAAACTTTGGAAACCAAACAGGTTACTTTTTTTAGCCGAAGCAAACAACGTTTATGGACAAAAGGCGAGGAAAGTGGAAATTTTTTAAATCTAGTTGAGCTTAAAAATGATTGCGATAATGATACGCTCTTAATACAAGTAAATCCTGTGGGGCCAACCTGCCATAAAGGAACAGGTAACTGTTGGGGTGAAGATAATACACCTAATTATAGCTTTTTATCAACCTTAGAAAATGTTATTGCAGAACGTGTTGCCAATAAAGACACCAGCAAATCGTATGTGGCAAGTTTATTTTCAAAAGGCATCAATAAAATTGCTCAAAAAGTAGGAGAGGAAGCCGTTGAAACGGTTATCGAAGCTTTGGATAGCAACGATGAGTTATTTCTTTACGAATCAGCAGATTTACTGTTTCATTACCTCATGCTTTTACAGGCAAAAGGATTTACGTTAAAAGATATCGAAGCTGAATTAAAAAGTAGGCATAAATAATTAAAAAAGGCTTTAGAAATTCTAAAGCCTTTTTTAATTATTATAATCCAATTCAAGAAATCCAACCTTTTGCAATTGATTTTTTTGAAAACCAAACCAAAAAGACTGAAAACACAATAATGCTAATAGTCATTCCTATATTATCCGCATGACCTTGGCTTAAAATATAACCCATTTGTACAATCACTGCTATTAACGATACCAGTAAAAGTGAATACGCCCATTTTTTTCTTAATAAAAGACCTAGAGAGCCTAAAGCACCAGTAAAAACTGCTATTGCAAAAGCAGCCGTTACCCAAGATGGGAAATTAGAAATTATCTCAAATTGTTCGTCTGTTAAGGCGGCACGCCAACTTTCAGTTTGGTAGGCTTGTCCTAAATAATGATTTACGCCCATAGCGTTCCATAAAAGCGCAATAGCACTCACCATCCAAAACCAAACAGGTGGTTTTTCTTTAAAGTTTGTCATGTTTATTGTTTTTTAGTTAGTAAAAGAATAATACAAGTTATTAATTTTTTGTCATAATTAATAAAAAAACTTACTTTCCCCACGCATTAGAAAATAAGATGAAGAAATATTTTTACGTTGTTACTATTCAATATTTAGGCTACCGTTTTCATGGTTGGCAAAAGCAACCCGATGTAAAAACTTTGCATTTAATGGTAGATAGAACCTTGAATTTTATACTTGAAGGTAAATATTTCAAAAGCTTGAGTTCAGGCAGAACCGATGCTATGGTATCTGCTGAATGTGCTGCATTTGAATTGTTTTTAGAAGAACCTCTGGTAGATCAAAATGCTTTTTTAGAACTTTTTAATTATAATTTACCACAAGATATTCGTGCCTTAACTATTCGAGAAGTTGATGGGAAGTTCAACATCATCAACCATTCAAAAATTAAAGAATACCTATATTTATTTACTTTTGGTGAAAAATGCCATCCGTTTTGTGCACCAATCATGACCACCATTTTAGATGATTTGGATATTGATTTAATGAAGGAAGGTGCTAAACTGTTTGAAGGCGAACATTATTTTAAATCTTTTTGTTTTAAACCAACCGATCATGGTCAGTACACTCGGGAAATTATAACCTGTGAACTTGTAGAAAATACCATTTACACCGCCAATTACTTTCCGAAAAAATCATACATACTTCGCGTTCGCGGAAAGGGTTTTATGCGCAACCAAATAAGGCTGATGATGGGCACACTTATAGATTTAGGCAAGGGTAAACTAACATTAGAAATTATAAAACAAAGTTTAGAACCCGATTGTTTTATTAAGTTTGAATATATAGCACCAGCATCTGGTTTAATTTTGAACAGTATCGAGTTTTCTTAATGTTCTTTACTCCTTAGTTTTTATATTGCTTATTTTCAATAAGATAAGTATTACTTGATGTGAATTATACAAATTTTACAAAAAAACATGTAACGCGTAACATGCTAATTAGTAGCATCTTTGTATCAACAAGAAGTTAGTTCTTCAAAAAGTTAATATAAATCTTTTAAATTTAAAATTATGTTACGTTGGACAATCACATTCATTATCATAGCATTAATTGCCGGAGTATTAGGTTTCTCTGGTATTGCAGGTGCATCAGCTGGAATAGCAAAAATATTATTCTTCATATTCATCGTACTCGTTTTATTATCACTAATAAGAGGCGGATTTAAAAGAAGCTAGAACCTTTATCTTATAAATTATTAATCCTTAAAAAAATATAAATTATGAAAAAAATAGCATGTATGATAGCGTTTTTAGCCTTTGGCTATACGTATTCGCAAGTAGAACCAAAAAATGTTTCAGAAGAAACTACCGTTAAAACAACCAAAATAAATAACGGTGACAAAGTTTTTGAAAACAAAGTTAAAGTAACAACAAGAGAAGAGCAGGCCATTGAGTTTGATGAAAAAGATAAAAACAAACGTGATAAAGACATTGTTCCTACTCCTGTTAAAGTAACTAAAATTGTTGAAGTAGCTAACAATAACAAAAATTCTAAAACAGAATTGGGCTATTTTGAATTTAATGGTAATAGGTATTACTCAAATAAAGGAGGAAACGATTTTTTTAAAGCTAATGCTGAAATTACAAGCTTTAAAAAAGAAAACCATTATTTATTTCAAAATAAAAATTATGTGGGTATAGGATATTTTGATGCCGATGGAAATTTTATTGTTGAATACAGCGATAAAATGAACGGAGAGGTAAGAACCCAAGAATTTAAATTGGTTAAATAAATTCAATATTTGAAACGGAAAAGTCCTAATTTATTTTAGGACTTTTTGTATTTTACAGAATCATTAAAATTTAAACCAATTATGAGTGTACAAGTACCAAAAGAAGCCCTAGAGTTTTTTAAAAAATTAGAAAAAAACAATGATAGAGATTGGTTTAATGAACATAAAAACGAGTTTAAAAAAATAGAGAAAAACGTAAAGGCTGTTTATAATGCTGTGTTGAAAAGCTTGAACGAGCATGATGAAGTTGATAAACTTAAAATGTTCCGTATTTATAGAGATGTACGTTTTTCAAAAAACAAATTACCTTATAAAACACATTTTGGAGGTTCATTCCATAGAACAAAACCTAAATTAAGAGGTGGCTATTACCTTCATATACAACCCAATAACGAAAGCTTTATTGCCACAGGTTTTTGGGAACCAGCACCAGCCGATTTACTGCGTATTCGAAAAGAGTTTGAAATGGATGATACTGAAATACGTGCTATTTTAAAAGACAAAACTTTCAACAGTATTTGGGGCAATTTTGTGGGCGATGAAGTGAAAACAGCCCCAAAAGGCTTTAGTAAAGACCACAAAGCCATCGATTTAATAAAAAAGAAACAATACATTTTTATTAAAAAATACACCGATTCGGAAGTGTTGAGCGATGGTTTTATTGATGATGTGAATAAATCGTTTAAAGCCGTTCGCCCATATTTTAACTATATGAGCGAAGTGCTTACTACCGATTTAAATGGTGTGTCTCTTATATAATTTCTGTAATAACGTATTTGTTTTGGTTAAACTCAAAACTGGTATTTACAGGTTTATTTATTAATAATTGACCAATGGGAGAGTTTACCGAAATGGCGTAAAAAACATTATTGTCCAGTTCTATTTTGCCTATGCTTGAAGCAATGTAAAAATTCATCACATTGGTTTTTACAATATTGCCCAACATGGCTTCTTTACTGTCTATATTTGTTTTTATGTTACTTAAATATTCTTTGGTTTTTTTGGCGTCGTTTAAATACGACATGTTTTTTTCTAAATCATTTAGTAATTTGCCACTACCAGAGTCATCACCTTCCGAGTTTCCTTTGTCAGTACTTTCAATAGATTCCTTTATTAAATTAATTTCTTCCTTGTAATCATTTATACGTTTGTCTACACGTTCATTACAAATTTGCAATAGTTTCTGTTTTGTTGTCATTAAAAATTTTACACTGCTTTTAGCACTTCTGGTTGTTCAAAAAGTTGCACATTACTAATCAATCGTTCTTTTACAATTTGCATCATACGCTTATTTAAGGCCGAAGAATTTTGAATATAAATTAAATATTCTTCCACAGTAAACATAGCTATAACCATGCCTTTTAGTGAGTTACGGAATTTGATATCTTTATTTATAGCATTCTCAATATACAGTAAACGCTTTTCTAAAGAGTAGCCGTAAAACACCATTTTATGCTTAGCAATATAGTTTTTAAAAACTTCAATAAACAAATCATTTTGCAATTTTATTATGGGGCGAAGTACTAAATTTTGAAAACGCTCGTCATTACTCATGTTGTCATTGATTGTAGAGCTTAAAATTTCGGGGCGAATGCTTTTTAAGTTATATTGTCGTGTATTCATGGTTGAAGAGTTTTTATTAAAAATATCAAATATTAAAACTCAAAACGTTTTGAAGCGTTTATAGTTGTTAACGGGGTTATTAACAACAAAGATTTTTTTATCTTTAAGGCAAAAAAATAAATGAAGTTTGGAAGAGTAGATAATCCTCAAAAAATAGATTTCACCTTGCCGCCAGATCATCCAGAAACCAAGCGTGTTTTAAATAAATTTAAGGACGATAACATCCCCGAGGTTTATGTAGGTTGCGCCAAATGGAACAGAACCGATTTAAAAGGATTTTACCCAAGAGGCACCAAAGATGAATTGGGATATTATTCCAGTCAATTTAACTCAATAGAATTGAATGCGACGTTTTACCGTATTTTTCCTGCGGAACAATTTGCTTCATGGTACGATAAAACACCCGAAAAATTTAAGTTTTTCCCGAAACTGAACCAAGAAATAAGCCATTGGAAACGTTTACAGGAAACCAAAGAAGTTGTAGAGCATTACTTATACAATGTATCCAACTTAAAAGAAAAATTAGGCACTATCTTTTTACAGATGAATGATAATTTCGCTCCAAAAGATTTTGACCGCGTTATAAATTTTGTTAAAGAATGGCCTAAAGAAATACCGTTGGCTATGGAATTTAGACATACCAATTGGTATAATGATGCTTCCGTAGCAAATGAATTGTATCAACTTTTAGAAACCAATAATATTTCAAACATTATAGTAGATTCTGCCGGAAGGCGCGACATCATGCACATGCGCTTAACAAACGCCACAGCATTTGTACGATATGTGGGTGCAAACCATGCAAGCGATTATAATCGTTTAGACGATTGGATTGACCGCTTAAAAGATTGGAAAGTACAAGGCGTTAAGGAAATAGATTTTTTCATTCATCAAAACATTGAAAAAGAATCACCATTGCTTTCAGCTTATTTTATTAGAAAACTGAATAAGGAATTGGGATATAATTTGGTTATCCCTAATGATAATACAAATGGACAACAAACATTACTATAAATAATTATGAGATTTCACACTAGAAAATGGGTAAAACCCGAAGATTTAAACGCCAACGGCACGCTGTTTGGCGGCAAATTATTAGAATGGATAGACGAGGAAGCGGCATTATATACCATCATTCAACTTGAAAACCCTAAAGTAGTAACCAAATACATTAGTGAAATAGATTTTAAGGCTTCTGCAAGACAAGGTGATATTATAGAAATTGGAATCGATGTTGTGAAATTTGGTAAAGCATCGTTAACCCTAAGCTGCGAAGTTCGAAATAAAATGACACACGAAACCATTATAACGATTTCTAATATAGTTATGGTAAATGTAGGTCCTGATGGGAAAGCAAAACCTCACGGAAAAACACAAATAGAATATGTAGTAGATAGGTTGAAGTAGTTTTTAATCAAACTTACTTTAAAATTTACAACCAATATTGCTATTCTTTTAAAAGATTGTCGGTTTTTTTAGATTCCATTAATAAAACAACAAAAATAAATAAACCGGGGTCTTAAAATTTGTTATATACTTAATAAAAACGGGAGTTTTTCCTAACTTTGTCAGCCTTTTGGCTAATCGTTCTGTATTGGCAAAAAGCATTCAAAAGAGATTTAAATTAAAGAAAATAGAATATGAGCAAAACATTGTTTGACAAAGTATGGGATTCACATGTTGTTAGGAAAATTGAAGGAGGACCGGATGTATTCTTTATAGACCGTCATTTTATTCACGAAGTTACAAGTCCTGTAGCATTTCTTGGGTTAAAAAGCCGCGGTTTAAAAGTATTGTATCCAGAACGTACATTTGCAACGGCAGACCACAATACCCCAACAATCAATCAACATTTACCTGTTGAAGATCCGTTATCTGCTAACCAATTAAAAGCATTAGAAGATAACTCAGCTGAATATGGTATTAGCCACTGGGGACTTGGTCACCAAAAAAATGGTATTGTACACGTAGTAGGACCTGAAAATGGCATTACATTCCCAGGAGCAACTATTGTTTGTGGCGATTCGCATACATCTACACATGGTGCTTTTGGTGCTATTGCTTTTGGTATCGGTACTTCGGAAGTAGAAATGGTATTGTCTACACAATGTATCATGCAGCCAAAACCTAAAAAAATGCGCATCAATGTAAATGGGCAATTAGGAAAAGGTGTGACGCCCAAAGATGTGGCTTTATATATTATTTCTCAGTTGTCAACTTCAGGCGCTACAGGTTATTTTGTAGAGTATGCAGGTGATGTTTTTGAAAACATGACTATGGAAGGCCGTATGACCGTTTGTAACTTATCTATTGAGATGGGTGCACGTGGTGGTATGATTGCTCCAGATGAAACTACGTTTGCTTACTTAAAAGATAAACCATTATCTCCAAAAGGAGCAGATTGGGATAAAGCTGTTGCACATTGGAAAACGTTGAAAACCGATGCCGGTGCTAGTTTTGATAAAGAATTAACTTTTTCTGCTAGTGATATTGAACCTATGATTACCTACGGAACAAATCCGGGTATGGGTATGGGTATTTCTAAAAACATACCAAATGCTGAAGCTGTTGAAGGTGGCGTTGCTACTTACAAAAAGTCTTTAGAATATATGGGTTACAACGAAAATGATGCAATGATTGGTAAAAAAATCGATTATGTATTCTTAGGAAGTTGTACAAATGGTAGAATTGAAGATTTTAGAGCATTTGCTTCTATTGTGAAAGGAAAGAAAAAAGCAGACCACGTTACGGCTTGGTTAGTTCCTGGATCACATGAAGTTGAAGATAAAATTAAAGAAGAAGGTATTTTAGATATCCTTACTGAAGCTGGTTTTGTTTTAAGACAACCAGGTTGTTCGGCATGTTTAGCAATGAATGATGATAAAGTGCCTGCTGGAAAATATGCAGTAAGTACTTCAAACAGAAACTTTGAAGGTCGTCAAGGACCAGGTTCTAGAACCTTATTAGCAAGCCCATTAGTAGCTGCTGCAGCTGCTGTAACAGGTGTAGTTACTGACCCTAGAGATTTACTATAATACTTTATGCTTTAAGCTGTAGGCTTTAGGCATAAAAAAAGTAAAAACAATATATTATTATCGGCTTATAGCTTATAGCTTATAGCCTAAAGCAATAAAAAAAATGGCATACGATAAATTCACAACATTAACAAGTACAGCGGTTCCATTACCATTAGAAAACGTGGATACCGATCAAATTATACCAGCACGTTTCTTAAAAGCAACGAAGCGTGAAGGTTTTGGCGATAACTTATTCCGTGATTGGAGATACAATAACGATAACACACCTAAAGAAAGCTTCGTGTTGAACAATCCTATCTATTCAGGAAAAATCTTGGTAGGGGGAAAGAACTTCGGTTCAGGTTCTTCAAGAGAGCATGCTGCTTGGGCGGTTTACGATTATGGTTTCCGTTGTGTAGTATCTAGTTTCTTTGCAGATATTTTCAGAAATAACTGTTTGAATGTGGGTGTATTACCTGTTCAAGTTTCAGCTGAATTTTCAGAACAAATATTCAATGCTATTTACGACGACCCGAATACAGAAATTGAAGTAAATCTTCCAAATCAAACCATTACCATTCTTTCTACTGGTGCTCAAGAATCTTTTGAAATCAATAGCTACAAAAAAGAAAATATGCTGAATGGTTTTGATGATATTGATTACTTACAGAACATAAAAGGAGAGATAGAAACATTTGCAAACGGCTTACTACTGTAAATGACTCCAAAAAAAATTGAAATAATGGATACGACACTCCGCGATGGTGAACAAACCTCGGGCGTGTCGTTTTCTGCTTCTGAAAAACTAACCATAGCGAAACTTTTACTGGAAGAATTAAAAGTTGATCGTATTGAAATTGCTTCTGCACGTGTGTCTGAAGGCGAATTTCAAGCAGTCCTTAGCGTTACCAATTGGGCTAAGGAAAACAACTATTTAGACAAGGTTGAAGTGCTGACTTTTGTTGATAAAGGCGTATCCATCAATTGGATGCTTGAAGCAGGAGCCAAGGTTCAAAACCTGCTAACCAAAGGTTCATTAAATCATTTAACTTACCAGTTAAAAAAGACTCCTAGTCAGCATTTTACAGAAATTTCAGAAACCATTTCTCTTGCAAAAGAAAAAGGTATCGAAACCAATATTTATTTAGAAGATTGGAGTAATGGGATGCGCAATTCCAAAGACTATGTTTTTGAGTTTTTAGCGTTTTTAAAAACACAACCAGTGAAGCGTATCATGCTTCCAGATACTTTAGGTGTTCTTACACCTAATGAATCTTATGAGTTTGTAAAAGAAATTAAGAGCACCTATCCTAATTTACATTTTGATTTTCATGCACACAACGATTACGATTTAGGTGTTGCCAATGTTATGGCTGCTCTAAATGCGGGTGCTGATGGATTGCATTTAACTATAAATGGTATGGGCGAGCGTGCAGGCAATGCACCTATGGCAAGTACTATTGCGGTTATAAATGATTTTATGCCGAACATCAAAATAGCTGTAAACGAAAAGGTGTTATATACCGTAAGTAAATTGGTTGAAAACTTTTCAGGAATCATGATTCCTGCAAATAAACCTATCATTGGTGCCAATGTATTTACACAAACTGCTGGCATTCATGCGGATGGAGACAATAAAAAGAACCTGTATTTTAGCGATTTAATGCCGGAACGTTTTGGTAGAACCCGAAAGTATGCTTTAGGAAAAGCTTCGGGGAAGGCTAACATCCAAAAGAATTTACAGGAACTAGGGCTTCAGCTTAACGATGAAGATTTAAAGAAAGTCACCCAACGTATTATTGAATTGGGAGATAAAAAAGAAGTGGTTACCAAAGAGGATTTACCATATATCATTTCCGACGTGTTGGATAGTTATTCCTATGAAGAAAAGGTTAAAGTGAACTCTTATGTATTAACACATGCGAAAGGCTTAAAACCTTCAACAACGGTTTCTATATCTATAAACGGTGAAACTTATGAAGAGATTTCTCAAGGTGATGGACAATTTGATGCTTTTATGAATGCTCTTAGAAGTATTTACATTACTAAGAAAAAGATATTGCCAGATTTAATAGATTATGCGGTTAGAATACCACCTGGGAGCCATTCGGATGCCTTGTGTGAAACCATAATTACATGGAAAAGCCCAGAAAAAGAATTTAAAACTCGTGGTTTGGATTCCGATCAAACGGTTTCTGCTATTAAAGCCACGGAGAAAATGTTGAATATAATTACGAATTAAGAATTACGAATTCAGAATGATGAATTAATGGTTGTTAGTGATCGTAGCGGCATCCTTTTTTACTTAAGCAAGTTTTTGAATTACGAATTTAGAATTAATAAAGAATAACAATAAATAATAGAAACAAATTACTATGAAATTTAATATAGCAGTTTTAGCAGGTGACGGTATTGGACCTGAAGTCATGGAGCAAGCACAAAAAGTTAGTGAAGCGGTTGCTAAAAAATTTGGACATGAAATAACTTGGAAACCGGCTTTAACTGGTGCTGCAGCTATTGATGCTGTTGGAGAGCCTTATCCAGATTCAACACATCAGGTTTGTTTAGCTTCTGATGCCGTTTTATTTGGTGCTATTGGTCTGCCACGTTTTGACAATGATCCATCTGCAAAAGTACGTCCAGAAAATGGGTTGCTTCAAATGCGTAAACAACTTGGCTTATTTGCCAATTTACGACCAACTTTTACGTTTCCTTCTTTATTGGATAAATCACCTTTAAAACAAGAACGTATTGAAGGAACCGATTTAGTATTTTTACGTGAGTTAACCGGAGGTATTTATTTTGGGGAAAAAGGTAGAAGAGATGGTGGTGAAACCGCTTTTGATAACTGTGTTTACACACGTGCTGAAGTACAACGCTTAGCTAAAAAAGGATTTGAATTAGCAATGACACGCTCTAAAAGATTGTGTTGTGTTGACAAAGCTAACGTTATGGAAACGTCACGTTTATGGAGAGAAACCGTTCAGGCTATGGAAAAAGACTATCCAGAAGTGACTGTTTCTTATGAGTTGGTGGACGCCGTAGCGATGCGTTTGGTACAATGGCCAAATAGCTATGATGTTTTAATTACTGAAAACTTATTTGGTGATATCTTAACGGATGAAGCATCGGTTATTTCAGGATCTATGGGATTAATGCCATCGGCATCTATGGGATCTGATATTGCGTTGTTCGAACCTATTCATGGGTCTTATCCACAAGCAACTGGTTTGAATATTGCAAACCCAATGGCTATGGTTTTATCTGCCGCTATGATGTTTGAAATTGCTTTTAACTTACCTGAAGAAGGCAAAGCTATTAGAGATGCTGTAAACAAAGCATTAGCTGAAGGTATTGTAACTGAAGATTTAGCCAATGGCGGAAAATCGTATGGTACTAAAGAAGTAGGGGATTGGTTAGCAGCTAATATCTAGAAGGAAATATTCTATATAATATTATTCAGACCTCACAGGTTTTAAAAACCTGTGAGGTCTTTTTATTTTATGACCTACCTTCGATTAGTCCTATGAGACACGAACTATTAGGACTTTCCTGCAAGGTTTCTTTTTAACCTTGTAGGTATGGTTTGCCGACTTGAAAGACCTACAAGGTTTTTAAAACCTCGCAGGTCAATATCAGCTTATTTAAAATCATTGTGTTAAAAAATGGAACTCAGATTTATAGGTTTTGAAAACTACTACCACTAGGCAACTCAAAAATCTCTAAATCAAAGTAGGGTAGTGCTGCTATTAGATGATCGAAGATATCGGACATGATGTACTCGTAGTTTTCCCAACGTTTATCAGAACTAAACGCATAAATTTCTAAAGGGATCCCTTGGGTGGTTGGTGCCAATTGGCGTGCCATAATCATCATATCCTTATTGATGGCCGAATGATGTTTTAAATACGCATCGATGTATTTTCTAAAGACCCCTAAATTGGTTAAATTTCTTCCGTTCAGTAATAATTCTTTATTAACTTGATTGGATTCGTTGTAAGTATTGATATCGGCTTGTCTGGTATCTAAATACGACGTTATTAACTGAATGTTTTTAAGGTCTTCAACATCCTGTTCCGTTAAATATTTAACACCACTTTGTTTTATATACAAGGCACGTTTGATACGTCTGCCTTCCGAATTGGTCATACCACGCCAGTTCTGAAACGAATCGGAAATAAGGGCATAAGTGGGTATGGTGGTAATGGTTTTATCAAAATTCTGCACTTTTACCGTGGCAAGGTTTATTTCAATAACATCACCATCGGCACCATATTTTTGAAAGGTAATCCAATCGCCAATGCGCACCATATCGTTTATAGATACTTGTATACTGGCTACAAACCCTAAAATAGTGTCTTTAAATATTAAGATGATTATGGCCGAAGCAGCACCCAAACCTGTTATAAAATGTACAAACGGTGTGCGTGTAATAAGCGCAATGGCTGAAAACAGACCAACTACCCATGCAAAAATCATGAATACTTGTATGTAGCTGTCTATAGGCTTGTCCTTTAAATTAGGTAAGGTTTTAAAATAATCTTTAAAGGTGTTTAAAATGCTGCGTACAATCCATAATGTTAGTACAATGGCGTACACTTTTAAACCACGTTCCATTACGGTTTCAAAGCTCGGGAAGTCGTAAAAAACAAAAGGCACTAACTCAATGGCTATCAATAAAGGAATGATGTGCGCTATGTTTCTAGGTACTTTGTTTTTTACCAATAAATCGTCAAAGTTTGTTTTAGATTTAGAAGCAAATTGGGAAAAAACACCAATCAATACCTTTCTGATAATAAAATCGATGAGAAAAATAATGATGAACAGCCCAATGGCCAATCCCAACATATTCAGGTATTTTGCTACGACTTCGTTGGTGCTAAGGGTTAAAAGGTAATCGTATATAAAATGTTTGTAACTATCCATTCTTTAGGGACTTTAAATACTTCTTATCTATATAAAAAGTACCAAACGGAATGATGGATGCCAATAAAACCTCAGCAAACTGTTTGGTGTTCCAGTTCATATCTTTTTTAAGCATAAATGCCATAATTACGTAACCCATAAACAAGATACCATGCGGCAAACCTAACATTTTTACATATTGAGGCTGATCATATAGGTGTCTCATCGGAGTTGCTATAAACAGTAATAAAATATAAGATACACCTTCTAAAAGTGCCGTAATTCTGAAAATATTAAGAAATGAAAACATAGAATATATAATTTGTGTGCAAAAATATGGTACAATACTTAAAAAGTAAACCCCTTTAAGTTTTTTTTAAAAAACGTGGAAAATAACCAGTCCGTAAATCAAAAAGCGAAGCAAACGCAACGAACCGTAAGCCATTACGCTTCTAAACGGAAATCCAATAATACCAGCTGCCATACAGGAAATTGAAAAGGGTAGTGGCAGTAGGGCACCAACTACTATTAAAAACCCACCCCATTTTCTGGAGTTTTTTAGCTGTTTTTCCATTTTAACCTCTAAATAGGTATGTACTTTGGGTATTTTGGTAATAATTTGACCGATGTAATAAGACAGCAAACCACCAGAATACGATAAAATGGCCAAAACTGACAAAAACAACCAGGGCGCATACATTTTACCGGACCAGGCAATAAATATTTCGGGGGGGACTAAACCCAATAATGTTTCAGATAAAAAAAAGAAGCCTAAAACACCATAAACGGGAAGTGTTTCGGTTAAATGAACCAAGGCTGCATTAATGTCAAAATAATGGTTTACAACATAAATAGCAACAACAATAAGTATAATAAAAGGCAATGCATTTTTTACAGCTTGCCAAACAAAACTATAAAAACCCGTGTAGCTGTAATACTGATGCAGCAGTTGCCAACGCGATTTTTCTGTTTTTGATTTAGACTTGGGTTTCATAAAAAACTCTACTTTTTTTAAGAGTACAAATATACTCCAAATAATAGGTTTTATCCCGTAAAATGGGCAATTTTAATAATTTTATAACACTTGTTTTGTATTCTGTTTTATGAGACCCTGAAACAAGTTCAGGGTCTTCGACAAGCTCAGACTGTCACATTTTGGAAGTAATTGACTTTACTGCTAATAGCCATGAACAAAAAAAAGACTGCTTATAATTTATAAGCAGCCTTTTTCAATGGATTAATTAAGAGGGTTTTGTTATTGGCACCGCCAAAGGGTATAATACCCGAGGCTTGCCTTGAAATTTTTACTCATTCGACGCCATAAGCGCAAAGAATTTATTAATGTTTGGCAATATTACAATACGGGTTCTTCTGTTTTTTGCTCTGTCTTCTTTGGTATCGTTACCAGCAACAGGCAAGTAGCTACTTCTACCAGAGGCAATTAGTTTTTCAGGAGCTACATTGTATTTGTTCTGTAACGCACGAACTACCGATGTAGCACGTAGTACACTTAAATCCCAGTTATCGGCAATTTTATCAGTATTTATAGAGCGGGCATCGGTATGGCCTTCAACCATTACTTCAATACTAGGCTCAGAGTTTATAACGTTTGCCAATTTTTGTAAAATATTATTTGCTTTACTGCTTACACGGTAACTAGCTGTATCAAATAACATTTTATCTGAAATAGAAATCATTACCACCGTTTCATCAATATCAATAGCAATATCTTCATCTTCATTTAAAGTACTGTTATCCAACGATTTTTGTAAGTTATAAGACACCGCTAAATTCATAGAATCTTTAAGGGTAGTGGCTTGTCTTAATTTATTTTGGTCAACCTTAGTTAAGGTATTGCGCATGTGCTTTTTGGTTTCATTAGAAATAACGGCCACATCACCAACAGCTTCCATTTTAACGTCGTTTTCCTCGGTTAACGCATTTATTTTAGAATTGTAAGCCTCAACACGTGCTTCAATTTTAGCAAATTTACTTTCTAATTCTTCTTTTTCAAATTGTGTTTTTGCAAGAGCACTTTTAACTTCGCCATTTTCATGTTCCAATGCTAAATATTTCTTTTTAGATACACAGGCTGTCATTAAAACTGTTCCAAGTAATACGAACGCTATTTTTCTCATAATATAATTTTTATTGTTTGATTATAGTTACGGTTGAAAAACAGATATAGATTACAAGGTTTTAAAAAAAGTTTTAATTATTTTATATTTGATTGAAGTAGAGGTGTTTGTAAATATTCTATTTTACATAATATTAATTATAGTACAAAGTGTTATCATTTCTATATAGCCAATTTTCAGCCTATTTATACGTCATTGTAGATGTTGTGCCTTTAGATCTATATCGATAACAATTATTATAAAAGAAATTTGTCACCCTGAATTTATTTCAGGGTCTTAAATATGATGTAGGTTTTAAACAAAATAAGATTCTAAAAATAAGTTCAGAATGACACATATAGTTTCCGTGAAGTTACCCAAGGGTTGTTATGGCGTAGCCATGGGATAACTACGGATGAACCCTATATTAGAGAAGGTTTAAAGTACTGCGATGCATTGCATGGCTTTGATAGATGGCACGGGTTTTAATTGTGTGTCCTGCAACCTTAGAAATTGGATGCCTAACCACACTGTTATGGCTATATTTGTTGAAATCTGGTTTGTAAGCGGTGTTTCTAGCTGTATTTGAATGTTTGTATGTTCTATTTTACATAATAATGGTATGGTTTGTTGGCTTGTGCCTATACCATGGCATTCTGGCCGTATTGGTTGGTAGCTTTGGAGCTGTGATTGCCATTGTGCCTTGGATACCATGCACAGTGCTGCTGTAAACTGCACATGTGTGGTATTTTCAGGGACTTTTATAAGGTGTTTTTCTGAAATTTTTGGTATGGTTACGGTAATATTAGTAGGGTTATTATGGCTTGTTACCCTAGGTTTTGCTGTATATATTTGATTAAACGCTTGATTTTTGTTTAACTGAAACCCTATTAGGGCATCTGGATTGTTATTTATATGGGCTTCTCTTTGGCCATGTGTACCACTCCCCTTTTTGATTATTTTACTGCAAACACCCGTTAACCGACTTGCCATGTGGCTGTCTTTAAATTCTTTAGCTGTTTTGCCCAAGCCTTGACGGATGGTTTTTGAGAGACTGGATGCACCACCAAACTCCTGGTTGTTATGCTTTACATTTACAAATGCGGGGTCTGATTGGATGCGCTCTTTGGAAGGCCCGACAGCCCGACGGGAAATATATGCTCCCTTAAGGGGGTAAAAGCTTAGCCCATTTAGAGTACCTTTTATTTTTATAAGCCCTTTTTGCTTAGGCATTTAGATATGTATTGTTTTTACTACACTAAGGTATTAAAAAATTTGAACTCCTCGTATAATTAAAACTCTTAATAAACGGATTCACTAGACCCCTAAAATATAAACGCTCATTTCTCCTATTGTTTTAGCCAAAATTTTATGAGGTCGATTAAAGT
Source organism: Mariniflexile sp. HNIBRBA6329 (assembly GCF_043558645.1). NCBI lineage: Bacteria > Pseudomonadati > Bacteroidota > Flavobacteriia > Flavobacteriales > Flavobacteriaceae > Mariniflexile > Mariniflexile sp. HNIBRBA6329. Next base: position 92,147 of record NZ_JBIFXS010000008.1, read on the forward strand.
TTATAACTCTGTTGAAAAGTTAAGTTATTTCACACAAAAAATTGGCTAATTATAGTTAAATTGTAGGTTTTGATATTTAAAAACATGAGTGTAAAATTTATAGAAGATAAAGAATTTGATTTGTCAAATTCAGAGAATCAAGATTTACTAGGTACAAAACCTTATGCGGAGACATTATTTGAAGTTATTAAACAATCAAAAGGAAAACAAAATATTGGACTATTTGGAGGTTGGGGAAGCGGGAAATCTACAATAATTAAGACGTTAGAAAACTTTATTCTAGAAAATAATAAAGAGGATAAAAAGGATAAAATTGCTTATTTCAAATATGATGCTTGGAAATATTCCAATGATGATTTTAGAAGAAGTTTTATAAGAAGTTTAAATGAAGAATTTTCTGCTATACTTGAAACTGATTTAGAAGAGATACTTTATCAAGATATTACAAAAGAAAATAGCAATAAGACAAAAGTTCAACCTAGTTATCAAAAATTATTACCTTATGCAATAGGATTAATTGTAATCATATTAGCTTATAGTTTCTTTTTTTCAAGTTTATCAGGAAATGAAAAATTTCTTTTACTTGTCTTTTCAATATTTTCAAGTTTCATATTTACAATATCAGGCAATTTTTTCCGAGTAATTCCTCATATAACTAGGCAATCAAAAATTATTGAACCAGAAAAATTTGAAGATACTTTTAGAGATATAACTAATGATATTTTTGGTATATCTAAAAAAAATATTGTTGAAAAGATTAAAGATAAGATTGTCAGCAAAACGATATTTAAGAAAATGGTCGTTGTTATTGATAATCTTGATAGATGTGATAAAGAGAACCTTATGGTCACGCTATCATCAATTAAAAACTTTTTAGAGAATGATAACATCATTTTTATTTTACCAGTTGACGAAAATGGTATAACCTCTTTTTTAAATGGAGATTCAGACGATGCTGATGAATATTTAAGAAAAATATTCCATCAAATAATTAGATTAAAAAAGTTTACTCCAAAAGAATTAGTTGATTTTACAAAAGCTCTAAATAAAAATTATAATCTTGAATTGTCAAGTATAGGAACAAGGCTCATATGTCAAGAATTCACAAATAATCCAAGAAAAATAATTCAATTTTTAAATAACCTACAAACAGAAAGGGATTTGATTGATAGACAAATAAAGGAAGGTTATGTCAAATTAGAATATACTACTCAAGCAGATGATTTTTTAATCAAACTCCTGATAATAAAACAAGAATGGAATTCACTCTACAAAAGAGTTTTAGATGATATTAATTTTTTAAACAAAATTAATACAGCATTAAAATATCAAATTAATCAAACTGAAGATAAATTTATTATTAAAATTGATAATCAAGATTTTGGTTTAACTCGAAATCAAAAAAGATTTTTTAAACGAAATATTGACGTTCATTTTAGTAATGTTGAACCATTTATTTTAAACATTGACAGAGATAAAGATATTCCAGATGAACTACGTGAATATATTGAAAATGGAGAATTAAATGAAATCTATGACTTATTATCAATAGATGTTGAAAATAACTTAACTAAAGAAAATGTTGAGTTATTACTTAATCAAATTGAAAATGTTTATGACTACAATAGTAATAAATTTGAGGATTATAAATCAATTGCTTTACCAGTTTCAGAAATGCTATTTGAAGTTTTAGTTCATGAAAAGTTTCAAAATGAAATTAAAGATAATTTAAAGTCTTATAGTTTTATAAATAGGATTTTTTCGAACAATCAATTTAATGATATAATACCTAATTTAAATGATTTTAAAGAATTTTGTAATTCTGCTAAATGGTTTTATTTTGAACTTAATTATAAAAAACTATATAATATATTATTTGATTTTCTTAAAAGGTCAATTAATCCTGATACTACTATAAAAGGTATACATGGAAAAATTCAAATCTTTATAAATGTATTTGAAAAGCACCCTGGATTAATAAAAGGATTAAGTTCTAACTTAAAAAGCAAAATATTAGAAGATAATACGTTATTGACAGATTATAAAGTATTTAAAGATAATTTAGAAATTACTCAATCCTTACTTGATTCCGAATTTATAGACAAAATGCTGGAATTATTAAATGAAAATAAAATAGAAGATAAAAAAGTGATTGATGTACTTATTAATATTACAGATGAGTATATTGAAAAAAAATACATAAAGGACCAATTAATATTATCTGAATTCACTAACTACTTTTTTGGAAAACTTAAAACTGAGTATAATTTAAAAAGTACTACCGCAAAAGGTGTTTTTGAAATTAAAGACATTATTTATAGATTAAATAAATTAATATTAAAAACTGATTTAGAAATACTTGATGTAGATGAAATTTTATTTGATACTATCCACACCAAGTTAATTGTGGAATATCGTAGTGGATTAAATGATGATGAAATTGATTTCTATATTGAGTTCTACAGACTTCTTTTTAATTATATGAAGTTAAATAATGATTTTGCTTTAGTAGCAAATATGGAAAAGTATTTTAATTCCCATTTCATAAGGACAGATTATAAAAAATTGAGTTTAGGCATTAATGGTATTTATCAAAATATTGTAAATCACTTTGCTCCATTTCCTTGGAACTTTTTTGATATAATCATAGGCAAATTAAAAGTTCATAAAGAAATAGCATTTTATAAGACACTTATGCTAATGTTTAATAAAACTAAAGACAAGAAAGGTCTTACTGAAGTACAAAAAAGTGTTTTAATGGATAATGTATTACAATACTTTTTTTACAGTAAAGGTTATCCAACATTAACAAATATTTCAGGCAATTGGTTAAGTGATATTTACAAAAAAGAAAAAGAATTATATTCAACTACTCTTGACAACTTAAGTCCAGATAACTTGGAAAAGTATGTATATGATATACATACTTTAAAGAATGATGATTTAATATGTAATTCTTTTGTAAACTATCTGAATACCCAAAGTAATTTTAGTAAATTTCAAAAATTTGTTCGATTTATTGGTGTTCAACATAAATCAAAAATTCAAGAAAAATTACTTTTAGAAGTCTGCTCTAAAAAACACCCGCCTTATGATTGGATTTTTTCTGCAAAAAAGTTTATTCATAAATCAGCTTTTAATAATATAATTAAAAGCTATGTAGAACATTATAATCACAGTCCAATCAATACAAACTACTTAAATAACTTCTTAAAGCTAAACAAAAAAGATCTATACCAAAGTACTATTGAAAGTATTCTTAAACTTGCGGAAAACTTAAAGAATCCAACTAAAAGACATAAATCAAAAGTATCTGCTTTAATAATGAAATTTAAATAAATGCTCCATTCCACACACATTTCACTACGCTCCTATCGTCGCTTCGTAAAAAGCGTGTTCCATTAAAATTACAGAAGAAACTTTTAGAATAAATTTTTTTAAAGAAACTGTAGTCTGCCAAAGCGCCATCTGGCCTATTCACTAAAATAGTCCACAGGACTATTTATTATCGTTCTGTCCTGCTTATAACCAAATCGACAAAGGAGATTCGCGAACACCTCTTTATCAAATTAAAATGAGGTGAGCAAAGCTCAAGTTATCTCTCAATAAGTTCGAGACAGGCTTCACGCGGTACATTATAATAACATTTACTTCAACCCCACCACCCTACTCTTCAAAACCCACTTCCCCTCTACTTGTTCACTGGAAGTCACGGTAATTTTATTAACGCCTGATTTTTTAAAAACATCAATAAGTTTTAGGTTTTTATGCACGGTGGTATTGATAACGATAGGCTCTGTTAGTAACCTGCCATTGGTGGCATCAAAAACATACAGGCTTTTGGTGGTGGGTTTTATATCCCAAAAACCTATCTCATCGGCAGCATCGCTATTTAGGTCTTTAAGATTTTCCAGTTGCGACTGGTAGGCCCCTTCTATGGTAATGGGTTTAAGGTTTTTATTGCTAAATATAATAACACTGTTGCAGCCACCTTTGCATACCACGGTATCGTTGCTTTGGACATTGGTAGGGATAGGGGTTTGTATTTCGGGAGACAGTACCGTGGCATAGTCTGAAAGCCCATCGCCATTAAAATCGCCAAAAAGTTGCCTGTTTTTTAAAAGCACGACACTACCTGAGCGCGCACTCGGAAAAATGGGAGCGTCCAGATTTTTGGCGCTTTTAGACAGGCCTTCTCGAAGTATTTTAAACTTCCCATTTTTAATAGTTAATTCCATATATGAGGGATAATTGGCCTCTATACCATTGTATGTAACTTGTTTGTTGAATGTTACCAAAAACCTCCCTTCTACTTTGGTTACTTTTAATTGGTCGTAATTAATACGCTGTGTATAATCTGGAAATTGTTGAAACAGTAAATTTTTGTCTTGCTGTACTTGGTCATTGGTAAACTCTTTGTCGTAATAGGTAACAACATCCAAATAATAAGGCTCAAGAAAAGCTGCTTTTATGGGTGTATGGGCAGCGTTCCATTGTTTTACAAATGCACCTGCATCTTTTTCGCTTTTTGGGTTTACCTCGTTGCAACCAAAAAATAGTACAACAAGCAGACAGGACATAAAATATTTCATAGATAGATTGTAATTTTAGCTTTAACAATGAATCTTAAAGATACGTGATTTTTTGATGAATTTAAGGCTCAGGCGTGTATAACATATTTAGATGTTTCGACTAATAAGATATTATAACCATTATAATTTCCTAGTACGGATTCGCTTCCCCCTGTGTTGGAAAACTGATAGACACCCGCTCCTCTTGTACGTGGTTTTTAGCTCAAAGTGGCACTAAGTGTAATACAGCACTACCAGAAAGCGGTTCGCCTGCTGTATGTGAATGGCTCAACCCTTTATTGACTACGCTTATGCTAAACCCTTACCCTTTTGAGTTAAAAATTAATGCAACACAACACATTTTTTTTTATAGCAAGTGCTATTTTACATGCTTGTAATTAAAAAGACATACATCATGTTTATAACAAATAATAGCACAGACGCATTAGTCGATTTATATTTTAAGGATTATGGCACAGGACAGCCCGTTATATTAATTCACGGTTGGCCCTTATCGCATAAATCGTGGGAACAACAAATTTGGGCGGTGGTGCAAGCCGGTTACAGATGCATTGCTTACGATCGTCGTGGTTTTGGTTCGTCTTCCGAACCTTGGGACGGCTATGATTATTCAACCTTGGCAGCCGATTTACATGAAATCATTACCCAATTGGAACTTAAAGATGTTGTGCTGGTCGGTTTTTCTATGGGCGGTGGCGAAGTAGTTCGCTATTGCACCGATTTTGGTACCGAAAATATTAGTAAAATCGCTTTAATAAGTTCCATCATTCCGTTAGTGGCACAAAAAGTTGATAACCCCGATGGCGTTCCACAAAGTAAATTAGATACTATTTTGCATGCTTTGGAGACCGACCGCGTTGGCTTTTTAAAGGATTTCCATAAAAAATTTTACAATTTTGTGGATGGCCCACTGGAAAACATCGTAAGCAAAGCCCAATTGGATTACGATTGGAGCATCGCTGCCCATGCCTCTCCCCGAGCTACCATACAAGCAGCCAGAGCTTGGGCGGAAACCGATTTTAGACCTGAACTAGCCCATGTAACTGTGCCTTGCCTGATTGTTCATGGCGACGAGGACCAAATTGTCCCCATAGCAACAGCGGGAGACCAAGCTGCTAAAGGCATTGAAAATAGTGAATATCATATCATTAAAGGCGGGCCGCATGGATTGAACATCACCCACAAACATAAACTCAATAAACTCTTAATCGATTTTTTAAATTCTTAGCATCATTCAACTCTATATATATTCAAAAAAGTACAGTTTCCCTCTTGACAAAAAACTGTACTTTTTCATTTTATAAATGTAACCAAAAACTGTATTGCTATTCCCTAGTACTTATTCGCTTAATCTGGCTGCATAACTCAAACCATTGAGAAAGATGAACTATTTATTACTAACTTCATTTGGATTTACCACTTTTAAGGGCTGAATATCTTGGCGTATTTTTTTATAAAGATTGTATTGAATTCTAGTTAAAATATCTTGCATGTCTAGTGATTCTTTTACCGCCAACTCTGTTAGGGCATCCAGTTCTGCTGCACCTTCATTGGTGTTTTTAATTTTTTGGGACAGCTCTAAATAATCTCTAATTTTATTCTCAAATATAGGCCATTGTGTTCCCGTTAAACCTAATTTCGCATCATAGGCACTGGTTATTTCCTGGGCCATTTTTCTGGTTTCCGCTGTACCATATAAAGTATCTGGATATTGCGCAAATACTGTGGTGGTGAATAAAAATATTAAAATGTTAAGTGTGTGTTTCATGATGTTTTTCTTCTTAATATATGAAAAAATAACACACTTGTCAAGCGCTTTAAGATTTGTATAACATACTTTTTGCTACCACATACTGGGTATTATATTTACGGAATTTTGCAAACAAATAATGATGATTAAAATAGAAGTAAAGTCTTTGCTTCTGCGAGAAGTTATTAGAGACATTGCCAATGCTTTTAAAACCAGTTACTACCAGAGTTGCGGCGAGTACATTCTTGAAATACCAGAACAGTTTTTAAAGTTTAAAAATTGACGCAACTTTTGTATTGTGATCAGAAGTAATTTTTGAATTGGTATCGTTAAACACATCTTTCACGATCTTGTACAAATCTGGAATTACCGTTTTTGCCAATTTGGAATTACTGTTCAAAAGTACGCAAATCCCTAAATCGTCTTCAGGATAGACTGCTATTTCATTTCGGTAATTGTTAACACTTCCTCCATGATGCAAGATGGTTTTTTGCACATCCTGATCCATAAATTTATGGATTCTCCACCCAAAGCCATAGTAAGAGCTTACATGCCCTGGCCAACGCTGGTAATATTTGCTGTGCCCCTTAATTTCTATAAATGGGTTAAACGCTTCCTGTAAAGCAGTCTTATCCATAATTTCCGGATGATAGCCCAACAATAACTGCATCCATTTGGCCATATCGAGTGCACTGGCATTGATGCCTCCTGCAGCCACAGCATTGTAATAATGATCGTTAAGTTTTAAGGTTTTCCAGCCGTGGCGCCTTTTTGAATGCGGTAAGGCAACATTTTCTGCTTGTGCTAAAGTTTCATAATCCATTGAGGTATGATCCATTTGCAATGGCTTGAAAAATTTAGTATTTAATAATGTGGAAATATCTTGTCCGGTTTCTTGATGCATCACTTCACCAGAAAGTGCAAACATAGCATTCTGATAACTATACATCGAACCTGGTTTGCTAATTGGTATTACAGCTTTAAAGCGACTGGCAATTTCCGTTAATGGCAATCCTGCCTCAATAAGATTAGTGTAACTATGGTAAGGTGTCCCTGAAGTATGCGATAAAATGTTGGCCAGTGTTATGTGATTGGTATTATTGCTGTCTCCCAACTGAAATCCAGAAATATAGTCACTGACCTTATCTGACCAATCTAATTTGCCTTCATACTTTAAATTGGCAGCCAAAACACCTGTAAACCCTTTGGACAACGATCCGAGTCGGAATATTGTTTCTTCATCGACACCATCATTAAAACTAATATTCTTTTTGCCGAATCCATCAGAGATTACGATAGAATCTCCTCTAACAATGCTAACTCCGGATCCTACAATATCTCCTGAAGCTATAGCCTTTTTAAAATATGTATTAAGGGCATCTTTCAAATTTTGCTGATGCACTTTATACAATTTCACCTCTTTCTGATTGACCAAAGGTTTATCAACACTATCGTTTGATATTATTACACCTTCTTCAGGAATTGAAACAGGTATAATAACACTTAAGGTAATCACAAAAAGTGTAAAAATGATGCGTATTGGTTTTTTCAAGATTTTGAATCTGAACATAAGTAAATTATCATTTAGCTTTGGATGCATTGCTACAAATATAGGACGAAATACTTATATAATCGACAAAATACATATTATTTTTAAAAATCATTTCATTTTTAACAGGTGATTTATTTCAACATCCCGTACTTCGACTTCGCTCAGTACATGCTAATAGCATAAAAAGTGTTTACTCACTCCACTCCTATTTGATAAATATGAGTTCGTGAATCTTGAATAAGTTTGGTTAGTACCTAATCTCATTCTTCAATTTCATTTACATTGCAGAAGAAACTTTTGGGTATAAATTTTTAGAAGCTGCTTAGCATCAAATCGACGAAGATGATTTGCGAACACCTCTTTCTCAAATAAAATGAGGTGAGCAAAGCTCAAGTTACACAACACAGAACATTATAGTACAAATAAGCTATGTGTAATATTATTATAACCGAATGAATCTTATAATAACTATGTTTTAAAGCGGTATAGAAATTCCAATGCCAGAACGTAAACCTGTCCATCCATTTTTAACAGCATCACCATTTTTATCTTCTAAATGATATTCAGAATCCTCCTTAAATTTATATTTTCCGCCAATTACAACATCAAAACCTAGTGATAGTCTTAAATTAAAAAAAGATATTGGATATTCATAAATAATCCTTAAACCGCCACCAAAATCTACCGAGGAAAATTCAATTGAATCTGATTCAATTTGATCTGATAAGTCTCCATAGCTTTCTATTTCCATATTAGAAAAAGTAACTAAGCCACGTAAACCTAAATTAAAATCGCCTTTTGTATTATTATTACCGTTTAAGTTTATTAGATATTCACCGCCTAATGTAATTCCATAAATAGCTTCTGTTAGTCTTATAATACCACTATAGTCTGAATATGATGCTTTACCACCTGTTGATGTGTAGCTTGCAAAAATTGATGTATTAATATCATTTATAGTATAACCAACTGTAAAGCCAATGTTTCCAGGAAAATTATCATTTTTAACTAATTGAATTTCAGTAAAATCAGATATTAACTCTTCTTGAAATGATTTTAAATCGTTATGAGAAAATGTGTTATAATTAATCTCACCGAATAATTTGCCTTTTTGAGCATAACCCATACTGCTTACACTAAGCAAAATTAAGGCTAATAGTTTGTAATGTTTCATCATTAGTTAGAAAAATAAGTATCCAGATATAAGCCTCCAGAAAAAATAAGCTTATTATTTAAAAACCGGTAGTAATGGCCATAATGACTATCATAAACCTGTAATCTTTCAAAGTTTTGTGTATTCATGTCATAAACATTTACAATAGATTTATGTCCTCCATAACTATTATTATGTAATTGACTAAAAAGCACTTTTCCTGAACTTTGGTCATAATGCAATTCATTTACACCACTTAGTTGGTTTATAGTTGTTTTTGTGTTAGTGCTAAAATCATAAATTACGGGATTTGATGTTTGTTTACTATATATACATTTATTTTGATCTGGAAGAAACTCTATGGTATGTATAAAGTTACCCGTATCTGTTGAAGTGATAAAATTAACAGTATTATTGCTTATTTCATAAATGGCATCTTGATTATAAAAATACTTCCCATCATCTGAAACATTAAAATAATAATTTACAGTTGCAGAATAAATAATTGCCTTCGTTTCTGCATTATAAATAGTACTCCCTATAAATATATAACCGTTTCTGTAATGAAGTCTAATGTTTCCAGTAACCGGTGCGAAATCTGAAATTTTCCAGCTATTTATGATAGATAAATTTGAACTATTTATAAGGTAGCTAGCTGTTGTTGAATCAATAATAAGGTTGTTGCTTACAGGATCTAATGTTAAATCTAAATAGGAATTAGCAACTATTTCTGATATTAAAACCGATTGCATAATTGTTAAATCATTTGGATTTAACTTGTGCAAATAAACTTGCTGTATGGCACCATAATAGTTTGCACCCACTTTTTCAACAGCAAAATAGGCGTTTGCTAATTTACTGAACACGATTTCTTCGGGAAGGTTTAAATCAAAAGGCTTACCAAAATCCATTATTTTATTTATTGTACCAGTGTTTTGATTATTTTTATATAAGTATAAATAATGATATGTTTTTTCACCAAAAACAGGCACCGTATTAAATAGCAATTCCCCACCTCTCGAGCTCAATATTTCATTGTTATAGCCATAATTACTGTATTTATAATAATCGAAATTACCATATAAAGGATGTTCTCCCCATCGCATGACATGTTGATTTTGGTTTATAATTTCTATACTAAAAACTAACTCAGGTATGTTTATAAACACTTCGTTACTGGTAGTTGAAGTATAATCATTAGTTAACATTATAGAATAATGTAGTGAGTTATTAAGACTAAAATCATCATTATAAACCCCTAAAAGCAATTGTTCTTTAGATAATTGAATTTGCTTAAGATGTTGATTTTTTTCATTTTTAATAATTAAATGAGCATCTTTAAATTTTGAATGTGTAAGGGCATCCCAATAAACATATAATGTACCGTCAATAATTTTTACAGAAGTTAGGTTAGGTGCATTTCCTATTGATTTATCAACATGAAACGTATAATCTTGAGTTGCAACGTAACCTTCTTGATTGTATGCTTCCGCCAAACTACCGGTGCCTGAAGAAAAATAATACTCAACTTTAAGTTGGTGAGCACCTTCACTCAGATTATGTACATCAATAAAAAACATTCCAGACTCTTGAGAATCAGAGTGTATCTGTACATTATTTATGTAGATAATTATATTAAATAATCTATGTTTGTTATCTCCGTCGTATTGATAACCAACATTTACGGGTGAAGTTAAAGTAATATTATTATTAAAATCGTTTAATGCTAATGTTGCTGTTGGATCTGTTACCTTAATATCATTATAATAATCTTCTGAAAATTCATAGGCACAACCATTGAAAAGAAAAACAGTAACACATAAAAAACAGAATATAATTCTTCTCATACTTTTTTTTTAATAAAAATCATACAAATATAATTATTATCTGATATAAAGTATTATTTAGATTACGAAGTAATAATGCCTTTTTACTAATAGTATTGATATACAATCAAATTTTGGAAATAAAACTTTCCATCCCCCCACCTCTTCCTATATTCCTTCGAGGATTCTTCGTAAAAAGCCTTATATTACGAAGGCTACTAGCCAATATTTGAGTGTTTTTGTGGTATAGAGGTTTTGTTTTATTGTAATTCCTTCATAATATCGGCAAAGAATTTATACGATTGTATCCTGTTATCAATATCATAGATATTTGTAACCGCTATAAGCTCATTGGCTTGGGTTTGTTCTATAAATGCTTTTACCTGTGCTTTAACGGTGGCTTTACTGCCCACAAACGCATACTTTAGCATTTGTTGTACTTGTGGATGCTTTATAAGTTCTTTAAGTTCATCCGTCATAGCTGTTGGTGGCTGTACATAATCTCGTTTGCCTGTAAAAATGCCAATAATCATACGGTATAAAGATGTAGATAATTGTTGTGCTTCTTCATTGGTATCTGCAATAATGGTGTTTATTCCTGCAATTACATAGGGCGCTTTTAAATGTTCGGAAGGTTTAAATTCATTACGGTAAATATTTAAGGCTTCCATTAAATGGGTTGTTGCAAAATGGCTAGCAAAAGCATAAGGCAATCCTTTTTTTGCAGCCAAATGGGCGCTATCTGTACTAGAACCTAAAATATAAATGGGTACATCTACACCTTCGGCAACTGTGGCACGTACTTTAGAAGTTACATTTTCTAAAGAAAAGTATGTCTCTAGTTTTTCAAGTTCATCAGGAAAATTATGTGCCGCATACATAAAATCGGAGCGTATGGCTTCGGCGGTTTCCCTATCTGTTCCAGGTGCCCTACCCAGGCCTAAATCTATACGGTTAGGGTATAAAGAACCTAAAGTACCAAACTGTTCGGCAACAATCAAAGGCGAATGATTGGGCAGCATGATACCACCAGAACCTATACGAAGCGTGTTGGTACCTTGGGCTACATACCCAATTAATATCGAAGTGGCACTACTACCAATGGTTTGTGCATTGTGGTGCTCTGCCAACCAATAGCGTGTATAACCAAATCCTTCGGCGTGTTGTGCTAATTTAAGGGCATTATTAAAGGTTTGTTTAAGTGTATGGTTTTTGGATACCAAAGCAAGGTCTAAAATGGAATAAGCAGTATGTTGGGTTTTCATGGGTGTTTTAAGATACTATTTTAAATTATTGATAGCCTTTGGGCTGTTGGTATTTGCACCATCTTAAGAAGGTGGTGGTATAATAAAGGCATTTTTAGGTATAGACTATTAAATAATGTAAATAACTGCACTGTGTTAGTTATGACGTTGGAAATGCAGAAACTTAACGTTTATCCTTATTTTTTTGCCGTCTCCAATATATGTATAACAGTATCATTAATATAGGTAGAATAATAAATACTATGACCTCAAAGGGGTCTGAAAAGTTTAAAGGCTGGTTATCGTCTGGATTTGGGGTGCCTATGGGTAATTGTAAAATTAATAAATAATGTAAGGTATTCATAGCTTTAATAAATGGTTTTTAATTCATATAATTTAAGCATTTTAAAGAGATTTTACGGTCTCTTTCCAAAAAAAATAATGCCATTAACCCGTTGAAGAAGGCTATTTGGTTTTAATTTTAAGAAACAATAAGATTACTTTTAACACTTACCGATACCTATTGAAAACTATTTTTTTAAGTAGAAAGTTAAGAAAACTAAATTGATACTATAATTATCTTTTAAGTGTAAAATGCCCACGCTTAATAACTCCATCAGTAAAAATAACTTTAAACCAATAATCATCTGCAGGAAGTATATTTCCATTAAAAAAACCATCCCAACTGCTTTCGGGTGAAGCTAGATACTTTATAAGTTTTCCATATCTGTCATAAATATAAGTGGAATAATTCTTGTCTGTTTTACCTTTTAGCTTCCAAGAATCGTTAAATCCATCATTGTTAGGCGTGAAAAACTTTGGGTAATCTAAAATAGATACTGTTTCTTCTAAAATGCCACATCCGTTAATTTCTTGGACATATACCGTATAATCCCCACCAGACAGATTATCAAATACATTACTGCTTTGGTATTTAATTCCATCTAAAGAAAATTCATATTGTAAACTGGAGTTAATGATAACCTCTATGCTATTATTATTATTATTATTATTACTAAACTCTTTTGTATTGATTTTATAATCAGAAATTGGAGTTACCTTAGTTACTGTAATATTAACTTCTGCGGCTTCTGAACCACAAATACCATTTGTAATCGTGTATGTATAAACTCCAGTTGCATCAATTGACGGATTAAATAGTCCTGTTCCACTTACTAAACTTGGTGTCCAAACACCACCTAAATCTGGAGTTCCTTTTAAACTATCAAACAAATCAACAGAACTGCTATTTATACATATTTCTAAATTACCATCTTCTCCTGCATTTGGTAATTCATCAATGGTAACATTAACTTTTGAGGTATCTGAACCACACTCTCCATTGGTAACACTATAAGTATAAACTCCAGCTGCATCAATTAACGGATTAAATAACCCTGTTCCACTTACTAAACTTGGTGTCCAAACACCACCTAAATTTGGGGTGCCTGTTAAACTATCAAACAAATCAACAGAACTGCTATTTATGCATATTTCTAAATTACCATCTTCTCCTGCATATGGCAAAACATCAATGGAAACACTAACTTTTGAGGTATCTGAACTACAGCCCATTTCATCAGTAACGGTATACGTGTAAACACCAGGTTGATCTATAGTTGGATTAAAAACTCCTGTGCCACTAGATAAAACTGGAAACCAAGTACCACCAGAAACTGGTGTACCTCCTATTTGTTCAAATAAATTTATAGGCGTATTGTTGATGCATACATTGATTGATGCATCATTTCCTGCAAGTCCTTGTTCGATAAAACTAACTGTTATTTCTGCATAATCACTGATACAATTGGATTCCATAACAGCATATCTATAAACACCAGCAGCATCTATTGAAGGATCAAATATACCTGAACCACTTGCTAAGGCGGGACTCCATATACCTCCTGAATCTGGATTATTTAATAGACTATCAAATAAATTTATTGGATTTGAATTTGAGCATATCTCAATACAATTATTTTCACCGGCATAAGGTTTGCTTGAAATGGTATTTAAGTCTAAATAATATTTTGCAATAAAAATTTCAAGAACACCATTTTTTGCTAAAGTCGTTTCATTTAATTGGGTCTCACCAAAAACAAGAGTATCAGAATAATAACCAGTTATATGTATATTTCCCGAATTATCAACATCAATAGCTGAAGCCTGATCCCATTCATTACCACCTGCGGTTTCGATGCTTAATAATTGTCCATTAATATCATAAACACCAATAAAAACATCTGCTTTACCATTATTATTTAATTGTGTATTTTCACAAAGTCCTTCGTTTACTATAGTATTGTTGGAAAAATATCCTGCTACAAAACTATTTCCATTTTGGTCAACATCTAAAGCTAACCCTCTATCGTCACCTGTACTATTAATAGTAGCGTTCCAAATATAATCCCCATTGCTATCAAATTGAATTAATATAGTATCATAATAACCTATCCCACTGAGCTTTACACAACTTGTTAAATACGTATAGCGATATGAACCATAAGCACCTGTATAAACAATCCTATTATCATTTATTACTTTAATATCACCACTTATGTTTGTACCATCATCACTATAAAAATAAGGACTCTTTGCCCAAATAAATTGCCCATTAGAATCATATTTAGCAATATAGGCTTGTTCGTTATTCCTATTTAGTTTTATTTCGTTTGGCTCTGATTCTGCAAATGTTATATCATAAAAAAAATTGCCAGTGATATATATGTTGCCGTTAGCATCGAGATCCATATTTTTTGCAGATGTATGTCTGCTACTACCTGCTTTTCTGACCCATATAAGCTCACCTTTTTCAGTGTATTTTGATATAAACATATCGTAATTGGCTATCAGGGTTGTTTCGTTTGGTTCTCCAGCCCCAAATACTACCAATCCGCTGATTGCTCCTGAAACATAAATGTTATTACTAGAGTCCAGTTTAATATCTCTACCTCCTGTTTCATCATTCATTCCACCAAAAGATTTTGCCCAAATAAAATTACCATCTTGTGAATATTTAGCAAAAAATGCATCTCTTGAGTTTGAATTTGAATACAAGGTTGTAGCTGTAAGGGTGCCGGCACCAAACGTTACCTGAACACCAAAGTAACCTGTAATGTAAATATTATTTTGGTCGTCTAGTGTAATGGCATTGCTCACTACCATATTATTGTTAGCGTCTATTTGTTTTGCCCACAACAATAAACCATTAGGAGCATATTTAGCTATAAATGAGCCATTAACACTTAAAGTAGTTTGATTGATTTCTCCTTGGCCAAATACAGAACCGCCTCCCCAACTAGACATGGTGCCCGTAACATAAATATTACCTAAATTGTCTGTTATGATATCATTTCCTTGGTCTAGAGAGCTGTCTGGGGTGTTACTCCCTGCGCTCTTTGCAAAAACCAAATTTTGGGCATTTACCCCTTTTATAAAAATTGAAAAAAAGATAAAATAAACAAAAATGTGCTTCATTAAAAGGTTTTTAATTGGAAACCAATGTAAGAATAATTGGTATATATTTTGATTAACCAGTTAAAAAATTTATTGTTTTTAAGTAGTTCATCTTATTTTATATGAATTAATAAAGTCCTCAAAAAAAAATGGTCTTACGCTCCTAATTTAAACAACTTCAAATTTTTATGGTATACAGTATAGCTGAAGACAATAATAGCGCACTTAAATTTTTTAAGTATAAAATTTACGAACCACTACATTTGCGTAAAATTTCGAACTTCGAACGGTTGTGGAATATCTGCTTTGTTTTCACCTAAATTCTCACGTAAATCAATTTCTATACCTCTGGCAATGGTGGAAATTGGTACATCGTTGGCAGAACCTTCAAATGGGTTTTCACCAACCCTACCAATACGGTTCATGGTATGGAATACCCACATAACCACGATTGAAAACGGAATGGAAACCCAAACAATCCAATCTTGCGGTGTGCCCAATTTATCTGATATTTTAACAGCCATCTCTCCAAATTGTGATGCCATAGCCAAAGGCAATATGCTTAAAAATATCCAGGTAAAATAATGCATTAAGGATGCAAACTGCCGTGGATACGGAAAGTTTTTTATTCTTTCAGACTTGCCTTGGTGCGTGAATAATTCTTCCAATACATTTTCTAGTTCTAAAAAAGAAAATTCCCAAATGAGTCCGCGTTCCTTTAACTGTCTCAAATGATTAGATTGTAAATAAAGTATAGCAGTTTGCTTATTGCCTTTGTTGGCTAAATATGCTAAATCGGCTTCCGATAAATAAGGCTTAATAGCTTCATCAAACGGCAAGTTAAACTCTGGTACATATATTTTATTTGCCCATTCTTTATTGGTTTGCTCATTCATAACATATTCCCAAGTTCTGGGTTGCCGCATGGCATACCTTAAAGCTGTTAACCAAGCGATGTGGCGATGGATAACTATGGTGCGTTCCTGTTTTAAATCGGGTTCAGAAATAGGTAGTTTGGCATGGTCGTTATTAATAAAATCTTGTACCATCATTCCAAAGGTTCTTGAAGAGTTAACAATGGAACCCCATATTTGTCTTGCTTCCCAAATTCTACCATACGCAGAGTTGCTTTGAAAACCAATAATAAAAGCTACGGCAGTACCTATAAGCGCTACAGGGGTAAAAGGAAATTGTATTAGATGGTCGCTCCAAACAAAAATAGCGACTTCTACAGTTGCTATTATTATAAATATAATGGTTTCATAGCGCGTCCAAAGTACCATGTCTTTGATGCCGAAAATCTTTTTTATATACATATGGTATTCGTTTTAATTTGTGTTTTTTTCCTAAAATACATCTCTCATGTTTTAAAGATATAAAAAAAGCAGCTCAAAAAAATGAACTGCTTTTAGGTTTACTTATTAATCTTCTAAATACCCAAATTTACCGGTATTGAAATCTTGAAACGCTTCCATTATCTCTTCTTGTGTATTCATTACAAAAGGGCCGTGTGCTGCAATGGGTTCGTTAATGGGTTCGCCACTTAACACCAATATAACGGTGTTGTTTAAAGCTTCAATGGTGAAACTATCGCCATCGTTACTAAACATAACGAAGTGGTCTTGTGGTACTTCAGTATTGCCGTTCACTTTAGCATCGCCTTCCACCATTAACAAAGCCGTTGTATAGTTTTTAGGAAACGATACTTGGGTTTTTGCGCCTTTTTTCAACCTGACATTATACATGTGAATGGGCGAAAATGTAGAAGCTGGCCCTTTATGATCATCATAGCTTCCTGCAATTATTTCTACCTCTCCTGCATTATCGGGAAGTGCGACTTTATTCATTTGCGCATTAGAAATGGCTTGGTACTTTGGCGGACTCATTTTATACTTGGCCGGAAGATTTACCCACAGTTGTACCATTTGAAATTCGCCTCCTTTTTTGCTCCATTCGGTTTCATGAAATTCTTTGTGTAATATGCCAGAAGCGGCTGTCATCCATTGTACATCACCTTCACCAATAATACCACCGCCACCGGAACTATCGCCATGTTCCACACGCCCTTTGTAGGCAATGGTAACTGTTTCAAAACCACGGTGTGGATGTACACCAACACCTTTGGGTATATTGGTAGGCGGAAAATTATACTTTGAATTATAATCTAACATGATAAACGGATCCATACGTTTCATGGTAGAAGTTCCAGGAATAAAGTTATGTACTCTAAAACCATCACCCACAAAGTGAGGTGTTCCTGGTTTTGTTACTTTTTCTATGCTTCTTGTGCTCATTGTTATATCTTTTTATATTAATACTGTAAAATTACAGTAACCAACATAGGTGTGCATTGACCTATGGTAAGAAGTTGAAACTAATAAGGCCTGAAGTTATCGTCAGCCAAAGCTTTGCGTACACGGCTTAAGCTTTCTGGAGTGATACCCAAGTAGGAAGCAATCATCCACTGTGGTACACGCAACATAATATCGGGGTACATTTTTACAAACTCCAAATAGCGAGTTTTTGCAGAGGCACCCAACAATAGGCTAATACGTTTGTATAAATGGCGAATGTGGTTTTGTAGTAGACGCTCGGTATGCTTTCTATAATTGGGGTTGGTTTGAGATACTTGATCTACAAAATTTTCATCCATCATTATCACAATAGAATCTTCAAAGGCATCAATATAATAGGTTGAAGGTTCTTGAAAATAAAGACTTCCACGATCGCTAACTATCCAATTTTCGGTAGCAAACTGTAAAACATTCTCTTTGCCATCTTCATTTAAGTTATAAAAACGCAACAAGCCTTGTTCAACAAAAAAGTAATGGGAACACACATCGCCTTGTTTTAGTAAAAATTCGTTTTTAGAAACCGTTTTTGTTTTTATGTAAGGGATAATGAAAGTGACATCTTCTTCAGACAATCCTCCTTTTTCTATAAGATGCTTTTTAAAATTGTAAAATGCCATGTGTTTATTGAAATGTTAATTCACATTATAATTTAAATTTTTATTTTTTTTGATAGTATATTAGTCTACTAATTGCCATAATAAATCTATGAAATTTTATTTTATCCATGTATTTATTTTCTTATTAAGTCTGTTATTTACTCATGGCTATGCTCAAAATACTACTATAAAAATCGCAGGGAAAGTTATTGAAGGCACTAGTAATCAACCCATAGAATATGCAACTATTGCTGTATTACAAAACGCTACGGATACGCCAATTACGGGGTCTATATCTAATAGCGAAGGGCTTTTTTCGGTAGAAACCCATGCTACTGATTTTTATATTGAGGTTAGCTTTATGGGCTATACCAACCAAACAATCAAAGATTTTAAGATTGATAGGAACAAGATTGATTTAGGTGTTATTACATTAACCGAAGACCTGAATAATTTAGGGGAAGTTTTGGTACGAGCCGAAAAATCGCAAACGGAATTTAAACTGGATAAGCGGGTGTTTATTGTGGGTTCTGATATCAGCTCCACTGGTGCAAGTTCTTTAGAGGTGCTAAACAGTGTGCCTTCCGTTAATGTTTCTATTGAAGGTGTTATTAGTTTGCGTGGTAGCCAAGGGGTACAAGTATTAATTAATGGGAAACCATCCGTTTTAGCTGCTGCCGATGGGAATGCACTTGGAACCATTACTGCTGATATGATTGAACGAATTGAGGTTATTACAAACCCATCGGCAAAATATAATGCTTCAGGTACGGCAGGTATTATAAATATTGTGATTAAAAGCTCGGAAAAAAGAGGGCTTAATGGGGCTGCATCCTTAAATGCCGGTGTGCCAAATAGCAATAGTTTTGGTTTAAGTTTAAACAAGCGCACCGAAATGCTCAATTTATTTACCCAATTAGGGTTTGGAAAAAGAACCTTCAAGACCAAAACCAAAGCCATAAACAAAGATTTTGTAAACGATTCTACCATAACCAATAACGAGCGAAACACCTTTAATGAAAAATTTGGGAGTTTTCTTTTGGGTACCGATTTCCATATAAACGAACGAAATGTGTTGACGCTTTCAGGTACCTATGCTTTTGAAATTGAGGATCAATTGGCCAAATCATATTTTGATAAGGTTTATAATGAAACCACCTTAACCGATAGCTGGTTACGACAAGATAATACCGAAGCTACCAACCCAAAAATAAGGTACGAATTGCAATATAAAAAGGATTTTAAGCGTCATGAAGATCAGGATTTATTGTTCAGTGCCTTAGGAAATAGTTTTGCTAAAGACCAAAAATCAATCTACACCAACACCACCTCTTTTGGAGACGAGCCAAATTCATTACAGGAAACAAGAACCGATTATAAGTTGGAAGACTTTACCTTTAAATTGGATTATACCCATCCGTTTTTAGAAAAATACACCTTGGAAACGGGTTCGCAATACGATATCAATAACGTGTCCAATGATTTTGAAGTGCGCGATTTTATTAATGATGTATGGGTAAGCAACCCAGATTTGACCAATGTATTTAATTTCGACCAAAAAGTATTTGCCCTATATAGCACGATGGCTTATGAAAATGATATTTGGGGTTTAAAACTGGGGTTACGCCTTGAAAACACCAACTTAACAACAGAATTAAAAACAACCAATGAGCTTAATGAGAAATCTTATGCCAACTTCTTCCCTAGTGTGCATACTTCTTATAACATAAATGAGAATCTCTCATTGCAGTTGGGTTATTCCAAGCGGATTAATAGACCGGGATTAAGACAGCTAAATCCTTTTAATAATATCAGAAACAATTATAGTATTTCTAGAGGAAACCCCGATTTACAACCAGAATACACCGATTCTTATGAATTAACAAGTATTCATAAATTAGAAAAGGTATCATTAAATTTTAGTCTTTACAACAGATATACCACCGATGTTATTGAAAACATTATAAGTTTTGAAAATAGCGTTAGTACCTCGCAACCCGAAAACATTGGCACCAGCAATACCGTTGGTTTTGAGTTTAATAGCAAATACACTTTGAATAAATGGTTTACACTAACCAGCGATTTTAACATCAATTATTTTAACAGAAAAGGCGAATACGAATCACAAATTTTTGATTTTAAGGGCAATAGATGGACCACAAGTATTACTTCAAAATTTAAGCTGCCTAAGGAATTTGATTTAGAAGTTTCTGGAAATTACAACTCTAAATTTGCTAGTGTACAAGGTGAAATATCAGAAAACTTTTTTGCCGATATGGGCTTAAGAAAAAAGATATTAAAAGGAAAGTTTATTATCAATTTAAGTGTTCGTGATGCGTTTGCAACCCGTGTAGATGAACGCATTGTTTCACAACCCACCTACTATACCTCAAACAGATCGCAACGAGGTAGGTTTGTTGTTTTTGGTGTTAGTTATGCCTTTGGAAAAGGTGAAGCCATGGAGTTTTCAGGACAAAGGTGATTACTCAATAAAATAAACACTTTTACTTTCGTTGTTCGCTGGTTTAGTATTCTTAAGATAGAGTTATTTGATGTTCCCAATCCCATGTGCTTTTTAGAGGTCTTGACACTAATGTCAGGTAACTTACTTCAATTTCCTTATAGGGTAATTTAATCTTTTTAAAAAGATTATAACTGTCCTGCAACATTTCATCACCAGTAGTTTTGGAAATGGTTATATGTGGTGTAGTAGAAGTTGTAAGTGTGGCTGGTTTTCTATGAAGATCTCTTATCCAAATAATCTCTATTTGTGTTAATAAAAATTCTAATTCTTTTGTTTTCGAAACTTTAATTATTAAAGCTTTGGAAATGTTTTGAAATACACCAAACCCTTCAATCTCTAACTTGAATTTTTTAAGTATTGATAACTGATATAAAGCCTTTATTAAATAGGCTTCGTATTGTACATCCATTTCAAAAGCAACCAAAGTGATATGAGGTTTAGAAGTAGAAAGAGGTTGCTTGCCAAAAGCATTAATAAACTTATTTTTTAACTTCACCACCTCATCATAAATAGGGTTGGGTGGTATAATTCTAAGATTATATATTTTTATTTCGGACACTCTAATTTATTCTTAAACATATGTAACAGCTTACGGATATATAGGAGTTTCTTTAGCAAGCTTGATATCCTTTGTGGCCACATACATATCGCCTTCTTTTTCTAGTCGCAACATGCTTTGTACAGCTTTAGCACGACAAGCCAAGGTTAAATCTGGTAATAATGGATCATCGTTAAAAAAGAATGATGCCATATCGTACTCAGGTTGTCCTGGAGCTTTAATAATACGGTGTATTTGTTTTAATTCTTTATTGCGTAAATATTTACCTGGCATAAAGGTATAAAAGGTGTAGCGTCCGTATGAATCTGTTTTTACCCAAGCACGGTGGTATATGTAGCGTTTTTTGTTACTGTCTTTTTTTACCTCATAATTACCATCCTCGTCTGGTTGATAAATAAAAAGCACCACGTCTTTAGCCGGAGTTTTTCCATCGGCTTCAAAAATAGTACCCGTTATTTTAAGTTTATTGGGTTTAGAATCGAAATCTGGAACCGTACCAGTATTACTTAACTGATCTTCTGTATAATCATAAATAGGGCTCTTTTTGTTTGCTTGTTGTGCAGTAAGCATATTGAAAGCTCCTATAAAACAAACGGCATATATAAGGGGCATTATATTTTTCATGAGATTTATATTAATCATTAATAATAATTTAAAATTAAATAAATCAGATGGTTAGTGAGTTAAAAACCTTATGAACTCTAAATATTTTCGTTAAAAAGATTGAATATCGATGAATTACATTCATTTCATATTATTAGTTTTTAATTTGAATGAAAAATTGAAATGCAAAATTTTTGAAATATCTTTGATAAATTAAAACCACAACTAAGCTAGCTAAATAACAAACTATTAAACTTAATACTAATGAAAAGACTTTTACCTCTTATTTTTATTTCTCTTTTTTGTTTACATGTAAAAGGAGAAACCATTGTTGTTGATGCTGTTTTAATAAAACATGGTTCAGGTAGTTCGTCGCAAACCATTGATTTAGGGAACCCTATTGTTGATTTTTATTATAATTGGGAAAATGCCACTACTGTGAACGTAACAGGGATGCCCACAGGTCTTTCTGTTGTTATTGATAACAGCCAAAGTAAAGTTTCTTTTAGCGGAACTCCAACAGAATTTGGTGTATTCCAATATACTATAACAACAGTAGGCGGAAACTTAAACGCCAGTAAAAGTGGTACCATAACGGTGAGTGATGTGCCTGTTACATCGCCATCTCTAGCCTTCCCTACTGCAGATGGCTATGGAAAACATGTTACAGGTGGTAGAGGTGGGCAAGTTATTTATGTCACCAATCTTAATGACTCTGGTGCAGGCAGCTTAAGAGCTGCAGTAGCAGCTAGTGGCCCAAGAATAGTGCTTTTTAAAGTATCCGGTATTATTGCTCTAAATTCTAACCTTAGCATAAATAATGATAACATAACCATTGCTGGACAAACAGCACCTGGAGATGGTATTTGCATAAAAAATTATACGGTGGTTGTAAATGCCAATAATGTAATTATTAGGTATATGCGATTTAGAATGGGTGACGAAACCATTAATGAAAATGATGCAATAAATGGTAGAAATAGAAGCAATATTATTATAGACCACTGTTCGATGAGTTGGAGTACTGATGAGTGTGCTTCGTTTTACGATAATACTAATTTTACATTGCAATGGTGTGTGTTATCAGAAAGTTTAAGAGTATCGATTCATGACAAAGGCACGCATGGCTATGGTGGCATTTGGGGTGGTAAAGGTGCTAGTTTTCATCATAACCTATTAGCGCATCATGATAGTAGAAACCCGCGTTTCAATGGGAGCCGCTATTCCAATAGAGCCGATTTAGAACTTGTAGATTTCCGTAACAATGTTATTTACAATTGGGGAAGCAATAGTGGCTATGCCGGTGAAGGTGGCAGATATGATTTGGTTAATAATTACTACAAACCAGGACCTGCTACCAAATCGGGAGTCAGTACCCGTATATTTTCTCCTAATGCTGATAATGGTAGTAATTCACAAGCTGCTGGTATTTGGGGAACTTTTTATGTGAATGGAAATTATATGAATGGTAGCACAACGGTTACCAATGATAATTGGGCTGGGATACATCCAAATCCATCAACTAAAAGCAAAAGTGAATTAAAATCAAATACCGAATTTAACATGGGCTCTATAAGTACCAGTTCGGCAGCAGTGGCATATGATAAAGTATTGAATTATGTGGGCGCAAGTTTGGTTAGGGATGCCGTTGATGTCAGAATTGTGAACGAAACCTTAACAGGCACTTATACATATACAGGTTCTAAAGGAAGTACCAATGGACTTATTGACACCCAAAGTGATGTTGGTGGATGGCCTACTTATAACAGCAGTTCAGCACCTACTGATACGGATAACGATGGTATGCCTGATACTTGGGAAGCTTCCAATGGGTTAAATAGCAATAATGCTTCAGACGGGGTAACTTATACTTTAGACCCTAATTATACAAATGTAGAGGTTTATATAAATAGCCTTGTTGCCGATATTAGCAACAACCAAACCGATAGCACATTGGGGGTTGATGATTTTGGAACTAGTGATGGCTTAGATGTTACATACTATCCTAATCCTGTAATTAATGAGCTGTTTATAAATTTAGGCAATAATGTTAGTGGAGAAGTTAGTATTACTATTTTCAGTATTTTAGGAAGCAAATTAACGTCTTTTACAGTAAAAGATTCTCAAGTTAAAAATGGGAAATTATATATTCCTATGGAAGATTACACGACTGGCTTATATATTTTAAAAGTTAAAATAGCAAACCAAACGAGTCAATTTAAATTTATAAAGCAATAAAAAATTGCCACTTTAGCTAATAAGTATTATTAAAAGCAAAAGAGGCTGTCTGAAAAGTATCAACAAGTGTCATTCTGAATTTATTTCAGAATCTTAACTCGTTGATAATCAATATTTATTAGAAACTGAAACAAGTTCAGTTTGACAATATATAGACTTTTCATATAGCCTCTTTTGCTTTTTAGAATTAATTCTTAACTTAGGATAAGTTTGTATTTAATTCTATGGTTGTATTTAATAGTTTTGAAATTGGGCAAACTTCTTTTGCCTTAGTAGCTATTTGTGCAAATTCTTCTTTGCTTATATTTGGTACATTACCTTCTAAATTTAAAACAATAAGAACAATACTACCATCTTCAAATGTTACGGTTGCTCCAACATCTAAAGTGGTTGCAGTAAAACCAGCTTCATTTAACAAAAAGCTCAATTGCATAGCAAAACAGCCTGCATGAGCTGCTCCTATCAGTTCTTCCGGATTGGTTCCTGCAGCGTTTTCAAACCGAGTGTGAAACGAATATGGCGTATTATTAAGCACATTACTAGCCGTAGTTACAGTTCCTTTTCCTTCTTTACCACTACCTTTCCATTGTGCAGTAGCTTTTCTTGTAAACTTCATTGTATATATATTTTATTGGTTATCGAATGGCTCTACATTTCCAGAATATCTTATTGGAAAACGAGAAGCACTATTAAGTGTCATATCGCTGGTTAAATTAGGGTACAACTTTATGTACACATTAAAATTCTCTGAGTTACTTTTTGCTTCAAAATTTATAGTATAGCTATTATCGTTATTTCGTTCTGCTTTGTAGTTTTCAACCAAGCCATTAAACTTTATAGCACTATCGCCACCACCATAAGAAACATTCATTTGTCGTTCTCCAAAATAAGGCAAATAGGATGAGATGCTGTCTCCCGAAATGCTTAAAAAATTTGAATTCCCAATTAAACTTATACTACCTGAGGCACTACCAGGTTGCAATAATCCAGAATTTAATACCTGCTGCATAGCATTAGTAACTTGTGGATGTGCCCAATCAGACTCAATACGAAATTCTTTTGTATTTACCATCTTATTAAAAGCATCTATTTGGGCTTGACTTATGGCATGTTTAGACGACTTACAAGAAGTAGTCGATATCATAAACAGACCTATAAGTAAATAAACCAATTTCATTTTCAATATTTTTAACGCATTCGAAGTTACTAAATACATGTAAATTTGTGTAATAACAAAACGTTAAAAAGATTAAAGAAAAACCTTTTCTAGATTATGAATTTAGATTATTAAACGCTTTTAATTTTGAATTATACTCTTTTATAAGTTTAACAGTTGTTTGGTCTGATTCAAAAACACTGTACCAACCTTGTGGTTCGTGAGCGGGATCTCCAATAAATTCCATCTGGTTATTTGAAACTTCTCCAGGGGTATTTACTCTACCAAAGCCTCCCCAAGCCCAAAAGTTACAGCCTACAAAATTGGTTTCATTTTTAATGTGATCCAAAAGTATATCAAAAACATCTTTAAAATATGTATTTCTATGATTTACAGTTGATTGGTTTGTGTAATCTAAATTATCTCTTGATATGCCAAATTCTTCCAAAACCATGGGTTTATTAAAAGTAGATGCTATGAATAAATGCTCGTCTATATAGTTTTTAACTTTTTTCAAAGCATCGTTATAAGTCTTATCATGTTTATTTGGGTTGTACCATTCCCAATTTTGTATCCAAATATGAATGGTGATATAATCTAAACTTTCAAACTTATAATCGGCTAAAGCATTGTTGTTTGTAAACCACGGAAATGGTGTATTGCCCTCCCCTCCTATGGTAACTAATTGTTGTGGTGCCAATTGCTTTATAAACGCACTGGTGTTTTCAATCCAATTAAGATATTCCACTTGGTTTTGAATGGCATACGGTTCGTTAGCTAACTCCCAACTCATGATGGTTGGGTCATTAAAATAAGAGGTGTTGGTAATGGTATTTACGCGTGTTATGATGGTTTCTATATGATTTCTATAAGCATCAATAGCAGCCGTATTGGTGTAAAATTGAGCTGTGAAACGCATGTATTTCTCCCAATCGTTGGTGTCGTTTGGATATGGAATAGTTTCGTCCGTAACCCAAGAAACATATTGCGACAAACCACCAGACCAATACCAAAAATTGCTTAAACATAATACGGCCTGCATATCCCTTTTTTGCATTTCAGCAATTAAAAAGTCTAAACCTTCTAAAATATCTTCATTGTAAACCCCAAGTTTAGGCTGCATGGAGATAGGCATATTATAAGGTGAATGGTTTGCCCCTTCAGAGCCAGCCATAATTCTTAAATTGGTAATGCCGAGTGCCTTTAAGGTATCAAGTTCTTTTAATAAACGCGTCCTATCACCCGATTGGTTTGCTGCTAAATGTGCACCGTACCAAAAATTGGTACCAATAAAATGATAGTATTTATTGTTTTTTATGAATTGATTTCCTTGAACTTTAATGAACATACAGCATGATTTTTAAAACTCCCGCTTTCCAAATTCACTTTCAATAAACTTCGATTTGTTTTTAACTTTATTGAACGTGTAAGATAGATTTAGTGTTACCATATCTACTTCGTAAATGTAGTTGGTAGTGGTATAAAACTCGTTAGGTCTTGCCGTTGTAATACGTTGTTCGTTGGTTCTAAAAAGTCCCATATCCATATTTTGCCATTGCAACGTACCTACCAATCTGCCATCTAAAAACGACTTTTTTAAGGTTAAGTTTGGTGAATAAAATTCGGAGTCCTGACCCTGCCCTGTATTGGTTTCAGACAAATAATTCAATGTAAATTGAAGCGTTGTATTTTTCCAGAATGCATAGGTTGAATTCACATTAAACGAATAAATAGTGGCATTGCTATTGATATCATAATTTCTAATAACATTGTCTCTATGTCTAAATACGAAGAAGCCATCTATGTCATAATTGTAAATATTGGCACCAATAAAATTACTCCAGTTTTTGGCAGCTTTAAATTGGGTACCAAGCTCTACCCCTATGGCATTGCTTTTTCCAACGTTGGAGTAAACACGATTTAAAATACTGTCAATTACCGTTCCATCAGATTCGTAAGCCAATGTATTAACGCGGTTAATAACGTTGTCTACATGCCTGTAATACGCCGTAGCGAAGAACGAGTTACCGCTTTTCAACTTTTTGGTAATGCCCAATTCAACCAAATCGATAAATTCAGGTAATAATTGGTTGTCACCTTGCTCAAAAGTTTCAGAATGCTCACGCTCAGCAAAACTATTCATTTTTAATGTTGTGGTACGCTCTACACGTTTGCTATAAGCTGCTTTAAGTTTTGTGTCTTCATTTATAGCATATTGCAATGAAGCGGAAGGAAACAGTTTTACAAAATCGTATTTATACACATTTGGGGTAGCCTGACTTTTTAAGGCTTCGGTATAAGTTCTATCCATAGATTCTAAACGGATACCTGCAGCATAATCCCATTTGTTTTTTGCACCTGTTAATTGGGTGTACCCAGAATGAATGGTTCTTTTCAATTCAATATCACTAGAAAATTCAGGAACCAAAATACCATCACGTTCGTAAACAAATTCACCTGAATGTTTTAAATCCCTAAACTGGTAACCCGTTTCAATAGTTCCAAAAGAAAAGGGTTTCCATTTATAATCTAAATTATAACGCACACCATGTAACGGATTGTCGTTGGTATTGTATTCCTGCTGATAAATAGTTGTGTACGCTGGGGTATCCACATTATCGTTAAAAGTTGGACCACCTAAAAAGGTATATTCATATAAAAACGAGGTGGATAATTTTGAATCATTATTGAATTTATGGGCATAATCGAAACTTCCTAAGGCAAAATCACCTTTACGGGTTCTTAAGTTATGATTGTAATATTGAAAGGTGTACAATCTGTTTTCGCTACCAATAGGCGATACCGCATGATTATCAAAATAAGTAATATCTGCTAAACGGTCTACAGTATGCTTTCCTGCGAAAAAACCCAAAGAGAATTCATCGGAAGTATTAGGTGTATAATCTAAAGTAAAACGCCCGTTATAACTAACATCATCAAAACTACGTTCGCCTTCCGATGGTAAAAAGGTTTGTTTATTTTCAGATGGGTCTATAACAAAAACCTCGCCAACACGTCTTCCTGTTTTATCATTTCGTTGGTAACTCGTTCCTAAAGAAATATTCCATTTATCCGTTTTAGAGTTTAGAGTGGCATCAATTCCGTAACGTTGTGCAGGTTCTTTGGTATCATAAGGTTCTATAGAAGGAAAACCTCCACGTACATTTACTTGTGCAAATGTTCCATTGGTAGCTCCTTTTTTGGTGATGATATTTACAATGCCACCTTTCCCCTCGGGGTCGTATTTTGCTGAAGGCGCTGTAATTAATTCAACTTTTTCCAATGCATTTGCAGGCAATTGTGCTAAAATAGAGCTTACATCGCCTTGGGTTGGTTTTCCGTTTAGTAATACCGCAAACCCTTTACTGCCTCTAACACTAATTTCACCTTGCCCATCAACGGTTACCGATGGTAAATTTCTAATCACATCGGCTGCATTACCACCTTGCGTACTTTGAAAATTTTTAGAATCGAAAACCTGTCTATCTATTTTATGCACTACGGAAGTACGTTCTGCTCGTATTTGAACCTCATTAAGTTCATTACCTAAAACCAAAGAAATAATACCTAAATCGGTATTTGGTTTTGTTCTGCTTATTTCAATATTTTGAATGGTTTTAGCAGTATAACCCACAAACGAAGCTTCTAAATAATACGTGCCGTTTTTTACATTATTTATGGTAAAAATACCTTCTGCATTGGTGATAACACCCGTTATTAATGATTTATCTTTTTGATTGTAAAGCGCTACTGTGGCATATTCTAAAGGATAACTATCAGTAGCATCTTGTATTTTCCCGGAAATTTGTGCGGATAGCGAGTTAAGAAACGTGAAAAAAAATAGGAATAAAGAAGTACTTTTAAATGTGATAGATTTCATGAATAAAGCTATAATTTTGATTAAGTTGAAAAGATTAGACTGAAAAAATCATGATTAGTTTAAACTAAAAGGGAACTTGTTTTATGCAATAATCAATATACTGTTTGAATATAAATAAACTGATTTTTTAAAAGGTAAATACAAATTAAGCGAAAATTGCCATCCATAAAAACATGAATTTATTGTTTTAACGTGCCTTTGTACCAAACATTCAAAACCAATCCGCTTATAATTAATACCATACCGAATAAGCTCCAAAACGTATAAACTTCGCCAAATAATGCAGCACCCAACATAACGGTAAAAACAACTTCTACGTACTTTAAAGGCGCTATAATATTTGTTGAAGCAGTTTGAAACGCTTTCGTCATGTAAATTTGTCCGAAATACCCAAAAACACCTAAACTTAATAGTAAAGGCCATTCTATACCTATAGGCGTTTTCCAGTTGCCTATGGAAAGCACACCACCCAAAATCATAGCTGTAATCATAAAATAGTTTACAACTACAACGGGATGCTCACTTTGACCTATTTGATTAATCATGATGTAAACCAAGCCACTAAGTACGGCCGCTATGATAACCAATACCAATCCGATTGTATCAACCTGACCATCAATACCTTTTAAAACTAAAACCCCAATAAAGGAAATTATAAAAAAGAACCATTGAAACGGTTTTATTTGCTCTTTAAGAATGAAAACCGCCAATATAGCGGCAAAAATAGGCGCTGTATAACGTAGTGAAACAGCAGTACCAACCGATAAGTATTTAACAGACATAAAGAAAAACAACATGGAAGTTGCTCCCACTATCGACCTTAATATGAGTAACTTGTTTTTATTTCCTATAAATGGAATTTTATTTTTCAAAAGATATCCAAAAGTAAAAAACAACGAGCCCAACGACCTAAAAAACACTATTTGATAGGTGTTAACATTATCTAGATACTTTACAACGGCGTTCATACAAGCGAATGCCATGGTACTTAAAATCATGAACTTTATAGCATTTTTAACGTCCATGCATTCTTGGTTTTACGATCCGTCTTGAATTTATAAAATAAACGCCCGTTAATAATATAATGGCTGCTAATATAGATTGACCCGTTATTTGTTCATCTAAAATATACCAACCTAAAATCAAGGCAATTACTGGATTCACATAAGCCGAAGTAGATACTTTTTCGGTAGAAACCTCTTTAAGTAGATAATTAAATGCAGTAAACGCCACTACACTACCAAAAACAATTAGCAGCAACATAGACCATTGTGCAGGTACACTCCATGTTGTGGGAGACGACCAAGTTTCGCCTAACAAAAAGCTAATTATAAAGAGTAATATACCAGAAACCGTCATTTGGTATGCTGTATTTACAAAATAATTTGGGCCTAATTCGGCTCTTGCGACAAACAAACTCCCCCAACTCCAACTAATTACACAGGTAAATATCATAATGATACCTATCAAACTGTTTTCTTGAAACACTATTTGGTCTTGACTAACCAATAAATACATGCCAATAATTCCTAAAGTAATGCCAATTATAGATTTTTTCTGGATTTTTTTACCATCTACCATACGCATCATTACCAAAACCATTAGTGGTTGAATGGACGCTTCCAAAGCACCAAAACCACTATCAACATATTTTAGCGCCCATACAAATACGCCATTTCCATACACAAGAAATAGAAAACCAGCAAAAACATTATTAAAAAATTGCCTTTTGGTAATAGCTAAATTGAGTTTTAAAACTTTAGCTATTGTGAATATTAAAACTGAAGCTGTAGTAAAACGAATAGCCGCTAGATATAGTGGCGCTACTTCGGTAACAACAATTTTATTAAGCAAATAGGTAGAACCCCAAATAACATATATGGCAAAAAAAGCCAATAAAATGAGGATGGTTTTACGAGGAAAACTCATAAATTCATAAATAAACTATATAAAAAAAAACGTTATATCTTTTTTACACGAACGGCATTCATACCTTTTTGGCCACGTTCCAATTCATAAGAGACTTTATCATTTTCTTTAATAGGCTCTAACAAACCACTTACGTGAACAAAATATTTTTCTTGGTTGATACTGTCTAGAATAAATCCAAAACCTTTAGAGGTATCGAAAAAAGATACTTTACCTTCTTTTCCTGTTGGCTCTTCTTCACCTCTATCTTCTTTTTTAGGAATACCTAATTCAATACTTTCAGCATCCACTTTAACCTTTAAGTTCGGGTCTGGCGGTGTATCAGTTAAATTGCCATTATAGTCAACATAAGCAAATTGAATTCCTTGTGGATTTTCTTTTGCCTCTGCTTTACGAGCTTCCTTTTTCTTTAGTTTATCTTCACGTTTTTTCAAACGCTTCTTTTCTTTTTCAATTTTATTAAATGTAACTTGAGATTTTGCCATTGTTTATGTGAACGGGTTTAGTTATATGATTATTTCTTTAATTTGGATATTCAATGCTTTTTGAATATCGTGTATTTTTTGTAATTCCCCTGGAATTATCAATGCTATGGAATATCCTTTTTTTCCAGCTCTGGCTGTACGACCACTTCGGTGGGTGTAATATTCTAATTGTTCTGGAAGTTGGTGATGTATAACAAATGCTAAATTGTTAACATCGATACCTCTAGCAGATACGTCGGTTGATATTAATACTTGTAGATTGCCTTTTTTAAAAGCACGCATGACTTTGTCGCGTTCTTTTTGTTGCATATCACCTTCTAAAGCACCTACCGAGAAACCTTCATCTACTAATTTTTCGGTTAAATCTTTTGTGCCGGCTTTGGTTCTGCAAAAAATAATGCCTCTTTCATTAGCATTTCTACCCAATAATGTTACTAAGATATTAAATTTTTCTTTGATATTGGTTGAAACATACTGATGTGTAATATTGGCATTTACCAAATCTTCTTTGTTTATCTCAACCTTTATGGCATTAGGCGACATGTAGGTTTTAATAATGTTCTGTATTTCATCGGGCATGGTAGCTGAAAATAACCACGTATGTCGTTTGCTCGTATTGTATTTTAATATTTTGTTTAAATCTTCTTTAAAACCCATGCTTAGCATCTCATCGGCTTCATCCAATACTAAGGTTTTTACGTTTTTTATATTAACATCACCACGTTCAATCAAATCCAATAAACGTCCAGGTGTTGCAATTATAATGTGGGTTGTTCGTCTTAATGCTGAAATTTGCTTTTCTATTTTTTCTCCACCATAAACACCTTCAGCAAATATTTTGTCTTCGGAATATTTTGTAAATTTAAAAAGCTGCTTTTTTATTTGTTGAACCAACTCGCGTGTTGGCGCTAAAATTAAAGCTTGTACTTCGTTTGAGGAAACATCGATGTGCTGTAGAATAGGCAAGCCATAAGCTGCTGTTTTACCTGTACCTGTTTGAGCTAATCCTATAAAATCGGTGGGAGATCCTAACAACACAGGAATGGCTTTTTCCTGAATTGCAGTTGGAGTTTTAATATCTAATTCTTTTAGCGCTTTTACAAAGGCTTTTTGAACTCCTAAATCTGAAAATGTTGGCATACTATTAATTACGATACAGCAAAGGTACGCCTTATTTTACTCAATGAATAATTAATATTGAATATTTAAAAATGAAAATCCCGTAATTCGTAATTCTCAAATTCGTAATTGATTCAATTAATCTTCTGGTGGATATCCGTGAATGCTTTCGAAAACTTCATCAAAATTAGCACGCAAATACGAATTTAGTTTTTTTCTATAATCGTCTTTTAACCATTCAACAAAATTGTAGGTACTTTTACTAATGCATTTTGTGTAACGTTGAATTCTAAAATCAATATCATCACCCAACATTTTTGCCAATCCTAGCGCATCGTAAACATCTTCACTATTTTCTATGCAAATTTTAGCATGTTGCTCTATAGAACGTTCTAAAACTACTTTTGAAGATTCGCCGTTTCTAATAGAATCTACATAGGTTCTTTGAATATCAAAATACACATCTTTAGATTTTGCGAATTCCTTACGCAATTCATCTGGCATTTCGTATCTAAAGTTGCTTTCAAGCTCTTCATCTCCTAAAATAGAATCTAAATAATAGTTTGGAGACCTAAAAATGCGTTGCCAATCTAAATTATCTCCCCAAGGCCCAAAGCGATAAAAATTATTCCCTAAATCTATAACATCGAAGGTTTTTTTGTTTTTTAGGATACGCGAACCACGACCAATCATTTGATAATAAAGCGTTAACGACTTGGTAGCTCTATTTAAAATGATGCTTTCTACGGTAGGCTCATCAAACCCTGTGGTTAAAATACTAACCGATGTTAAAATAGCATCAGGCGTTTTTTTGAACCATTTAAGTATCATGGCGCGTTCTTTTTTGGTGTTGGTGTTATCTAGATGTGCTATGGGATATCCTGCTCTTCTAAAAGTATCGTAAACATGCAATGAGGTATTGATACCGTTGTTGAAAATCAATGTTTTTTTACCTTTAGAACGCTCTTCGTAGGCTTGTATAAGTTTCGAAAGCATGTCATCGGCTGTATACAAATCTTCCGAAGATTTCACCGTATAATCGCCATTGGCACCAACAACCAATGAGGTTAAACCAACATTATATGTGAACATTTCAGCACGTGCCAAAAATCCGTTTTCTATAAGCGATTCTATACTTTCTCCTACAATAAGTTCATCGTAATTGTCCGTCATTGGTAAATCGATACTCGAACTTAAAGGTGTTGCCGTAACCCCTAAAATAAATGATTGACTAAAAAACTTGAATAATTTGGTAAATGAATTGTAGTGGGCTTCGTCAATAATAACCAAACCAATATCCGAAATATCAAGCTTATCATCGTTCAACCTATTATTTAAGGTTTCTACCATGGCCACAAAACAACTGTAATTAGCTTGGTCGCTTAAATCGGCTTTACTGTCTATAACTTTGTTTACCACTTCAAACTCGGTAAGCATATTCGAAGTTTGCTTGCACAATTCGATACGATGCGTCATTACCAATACCTTCTTTTTGTGATGTTTAAGGTACTGTCTTACTATTTCAGAAAATATAACCGTTTTACCGCCACCAGTTGGTAATTGGTATAACAAATGGTAATCATCTGGAGATTCTTCAAAAGCCTTAAAAATTTTATCAATAGCTCCTTTTTGGTAGCTATATAAATCTTTACCAGCATTTCTTTCTTCTAATTCTGTTTTTGATATAGACATGTATCTAACTTTATGGCGTGCAAAAATAACACCTTTAAAGCGTTTATGACGAATGTTTATAGGAAAAATTTGAAATGGATTTTGTTTTATAAAAAAACGTCTCTTTAAAATAAG
Organism: Mariniflexile sp. HNIBRBA6329; assembly: GCF_043558645.1. Lineage (NCBI taxonomy): Bacteria > Pseudomonadati > Bacteroidota > Flavobacteriia > Flavobacteriales > Flavobacteriaceae > Mariniflexile > Mariniflexile sp. HNIBRBA6329. The sequence goes on from NZ_JBIFXS010000008.1 coordinate 126,969, forward strand.
TTTTATACTAAAAAGTAATTTATATATTTACTTCTTAAATTTTAGCTAATGCAAATCAACGATAAATCTGGAGTACAAGACTATATAGCAAATACACAACGCTACGAAACCATGACCTATAACAGAACAGGAAAAAGCGGTATACTTTTACCTGCTTTATCTATTGGTTTGTGGCATAATTTCGGGTTTGTAGATAGCATTCAAAACGGTAGAGACATCTTACGCTCTGCTTTCGATTTAGGAATTACCCATTTCGATTTGGCAAACAACTATGGTCCTCCATATGGTTCGGCTGAAGAAAACTTTGGAACCATCTTCAAAAATGATTTTAAAAATTATAGAGATGAATTGTTTATAGCCACCAAAGCAGGTTACGATATGTGGCCTGGGCCTTATGGTAATTTTGGTTCTAGAAAATATTTAATTTCTAGTTTAGACCAAAGTTTGAAACGTATGGGATTGGATTATGTTGATATTTTTTACCATCATAGACCGGACCCTGATACTCCTTTAGAAGAGACCATGGGAGCTTTGGCTGATATTGTGCGTCAAGGAAAGGCCTTATACGTGGGTATTTCGAACTATCAACCCAAGGAAACCCAAGAAGCTGCTGAAATTTTAAAGCGCTTGAATGTGCCTTTTATATTGCACCAAGCACGTTATTCGATGTTTGACCGCTGGGTTGAAAACGGGCTTTTAAATACTTTAGAGCAAAATGGTGTGGGCTGCATCGCCTTTTCTCCATTAGCTCAGGGCATGCTTACTGACAAGTATTTAAAGGGAATTCCAAAAGATTCTAGAGCCGCAAAAAGTTTAACGTATTTAAACGAGGAAACCGTAACCAGCAATATAGAAAAAGTACAATTATTGGATGCCATTGCCCAAAAACGCGGACAAAAATTATCGCAAATGGCTTTAGCTTGGATATTAAGACAGCCACAAGTAGCTTCGGTTTTAATTGGTGCAAGTTCTGCACATCAATTAAAGGAAAATGTAAAGGCATTGGATAATTTGAAATTTAGTTCTGAAGAATTAAAATTGATTGATGCTATTGTTTAATAAACTTTTTTTGTGAACGATTACCAAAACTATCTTCAACAGATATAAAATAAATACCAGATACGAAATTTTCAACATTAAAAGAAAAATTAGCGCATTGAAACTTTCGGTTTAATAGTTTCTTTCCTGTAAAATCGTAAATAAAAATATTATACACTATAGATTTATTTGATGTCTTGAAGGTTAGAATATCTTCCGTTGGATTAGGGTAAATTGAAAATGACAAATCAAAAGTATCTTTTGAAGTTGATAATGTTTCAAAAAAGTAAATTAAAACATCTCCATTAGGGGCATAAATATCAAGCTGTCTGAAATCATCCCCTTCAAATATTTCATAACTAAAAGATTCGCCATTCGTATAATCATCAAAGAAGAAATTTGTGAACTTAGATTCTATATCGCTAATGTATTCAGGCATCACATTACTAGCATAATCGCAATCACCTAAAGTAGAAGCCCCATCAATAAGAGTTAGTTTTGAAATATCAAGCTCAAAATGAATTTCATATTGTACATAGTGACTGTTACAAATCGTAGTATTGAAACTTTTTTGATCATTTTCACTACTAAATTGTGATACTATTGGAGTGCCTTCCGAACTAAGGGGTGTATAATGATTCTCTCCGTCGATATTCATATTATATAAATACCAAGAACCATCATCAATACTTAAATTTTGAGCAATTGTAGAAAATGAAATAAGAAAAATAGAAATAAAAAAGTCAAACCGCATAATCTATGAATTAGTTTTAGCTAAAGTAATAAAAAGATTACTCCTTCACAATAATTATAGTTGCTTTTACTCCTGTTGCTAAATTCCATCGGTTTGCCGAAACGAGGTTACCCTTATCGTCAACAACACGAAATTCTGCGGTATTTGGTCCAGATTCACCTTGATTTAAAGCTAAAAAATCTATTTTGTTGAACCCTTTTTGTAGGTCGAGTTTAAATCCGCTAAAGCCGCCATTTAAAAACACTCTAGCCTGCACTACATCATCATTAACCAAAACCTGTATTAAGTCGCCATCCACATAACCATGATCGCGATACGATACGTTTACAGATTTCGCATTACTTTTAAAATCTCCAAAGTACTGGTCGGTTAAACTACCATTTCTAGCCTCCACTTCCTCGGGTGTTAATTTGGTATTGGCCAAATGGTCATCCAACTGTTTTGTATAAAGCTCCCCTGGATTTCCGAATTTCTCGCCAAATAAGGAAAATTGCTTTTTAGGAGCTTCAACTCCTGTAGATAAATTGGGTACGTTTAAACTTCCAAAAGTGGGATTATTAGTATTGTCGGGCTGTACAGGTGCTATTTTAGGCGTGTTATCAGTTTCCTTTTTACTCTCAACAGCAGGAATAGCTATAGATTTTTTTTGGCTATCTATTTGAGCACTAACTGACAGCGTTATTCCAAACAAAATAATAAATGAGAGAAAAAGTTTCATTATTGTGAGTTAATAGATTTTAGGTTTGTGTTACTTAGAAGCTTCATTTATTCTTCAAAGATATTTTTTTATATTAAAAATGTTTATTTAAGTAGCCATATTTTACATTCATTTAACAAAAATCATTCCTAAAAAGTGATTTTTGTTGATTTTCGTAAAAATCTATCATTAAAATATAAGCACTTTTTTAGAATCCTGATAATCTTTGGTTTATGGTATTGTTTTTGTGAGGTATCATTTACATCAACATTTAAACTTAAACTTATGAGACATTCAAAACTAATGCCCGAAGTAAATGCAGGGTCTATGGCTGATATTGCGTTTTTATTGCTTATTTTCTTTTTGGTAACAGCTACAATTTCTTCTGATGAAGGAATCAATAGAGTATTACCTGAAGAATGTCCTCCCGGAATTGACTGTTCAAGCCCTACAATTGAACGCAATGTTTTAAAAATAATCATTAATAATGATGATGAAATTATGGTTGGTAACCAAATTGTTCCTATTGAAGCATTGAAAAACACCACCAAGAATTTTATTGATAACAACGGTGATGATACGTGCGATTATTGCAATGGTGAAAAATTATCCATGGCTTCTGAAAACCCAACCAAAGTGGCTATTTCTTTGCAAACCGGACAACAAACTAGTTACAAACGGTTTATTGAAGTTCAAAATGAATTATCAAAAGCTTACTACGAACTTAGAAACAATTACAGCGAACAGGTATTAAAAAAACCTTCGGGTAATTTAACAAAAGATGAACTTAAAAAAGTAAAGGAAGCCTACCCGTTTACACTTATAGAGACCGAAAACAATTAACTATTTCTTTATGGAATCTAAAGGTTTCAATACGCCATAGGAAATTGAAACCTTTTTTCTACCCCATTTTTTTGCAGCCTTCACATCGGTTCCCATATAAATATCAATTTTGTTTTTCCAACGCGGGTGCATGCGGTCTTTTACAAAAAAAATACTGTCAAAACCTTTTATTTTCACTGGTGTATCACGTTTTAAACCCTTACGGTATAAGTCTCTAGAAACCGCAATATAGTTCAATCCAGGTTTTAAACTGTCGCCAAATGCCGTAATATGCGGATTGGAATCGGTTTGTGACACCACTGAATTATATGCCGATGCCGTAACCTTTAAATCGTACCAAGTGTAATTTGCTTCAAAAGGAATTTCTTTCTCTTTGCAGCTATAAACAAAACCCAAAAATAGTATTAGAAAAACCCTTTTTAACATGGCTTAATTTTATTTTTTAAAGATACAAAATTAGGCTACTTAAATGTATTAATAAAAAAGAGAGCTTTGGGCTCTCTTTTTTATAATTAAGAAATTTTAATTTGTTTGACAGGCTTTCTTTTTGCCTCTTCCCGTTTTGGAAGATGGATTTTTAAAATACCATCGCTATAATCGGCCGAAATTTTATCGGCATCCACAGTTTCTGGAATAGTAAATGTTCTTTTGAATGAAGAATAACCAAACTCTCTACGAGTATAGTTTTCGGTTTTTTCATTATTCTCTGTTTTGGATTCAACACCTATGGACAATACATGATTATCGATATTGATTTCAAAATCAGATTTTTTTAAACCGGGAACAGCCATATCAATTACAAATTCGTTATCTGAATTGATAACATTTACAGCGGGCAAAGTAATACCTGTGTTGAAATTAGACATAAACTCTGTTCCTAAACCTTTACCTAGGATATCATCAAACCAAGATGGTAAACTTGGTAATAAATTAAAATTAGAATCAGTTGGCTTTTTATTGCCCGATTTAATTGTTGGAATTAAAGTACTCATAATTAAATATTTTAAAAGTTATACAATTAATTTTAATAGGTATAAACAAATAAAATACCAATCAAAAATAACTGAAATTTTTTCAGTTATTCTGACAAAATTTCACATTAAAACACTTAAAAACAGACAATTAGTCAATATTTCATTAAATTTATCAAAGCTTTTTCAAATCTATTTTTTGGAAGGTATTGTTCTTCCAATTGACTAGCAAACGGAATGGGAGTTTCTAAACTGCCAACACGTTTTACAGGCGCATCTAAATACTCAAAACAATGTTCCATAATTAAAGCCGAAATATCGCTGGCTATACCACCAAACAAAGTGTCTTCATGTAAAATAATAGCTTTTCCCGTTTTTTTAACGGAAGTAAAAATAGTTTCGGTATCTAGAGGTTGTAGTGTTCGTAAATCTATTACATCGGCCTTTATGTCTAAGTTCCTGTCTAGAGTTTCTAGTGCCCAATGTACAGCAGCACCATAACTAATTATAGTCACATCGTTGCCGTATCTAAGCAGGGAAGCCTTACCAAAAGGCAGTGTATAATAATCTATAGGCACTTCTTGACGGACACTTCTATATAAAGCTTTGTGTTCAAAAAACAGCACAGGATTAGGATCATTTATAGCTGTATTTAAAAGCCCTTTGGCATCATATGGAAATGCTGGATATACCACTTTTAAACCTGGTGTTTTGGTAAACCAAGCTTCATTGGTTTGGGAATGAAACGGACCCGCTGCTACACCTCCGCCACAAGGCATTCTTAAAACAACGTTGGCGTTTTGTCCCCAACGGTAATGCGATTTTGCCAAATAATTAACCACGGGGTTAAATCCAGAGGAAACAAAATCGGCAAATTGCATTTCAACAACAGCCTTCATCCCTGCAATAGATAAACCCATAGCGGTTTCAATAATGGCCGATTCGCAAATGGGTGTGTTTCTTATGCGCTCTCTTCCAAATTGTTCAACAAAACCCTCTGTAATCTTAAAAGCACCACCATATTCAGCAATGTCTTGCCCCATGATAACAAGGTCTTGATGGCGTTCCATACTTTGTTTTAAGCTTTCAGAAATGGCATCAATAAATCGAATTTCTTTTGTTTCTGTATCATATGCAATGCTCTGATATTTAAACTCTTGATAAACATCGTTTAATTCGATACTTTCATTTGGAACAATATCTTCTTCCACGAAAGCAATGTTTAAATTTTCGTTGATTTCATTTAAAATAGCTTCTTTTATTTGCGAATCTTCTTGCTCATTTAAAACGCCTTGTGCTTTTAAAAACAGCTCAAAATTAACCACCGGATCTTTTAATGCCCAAGCATCCATCAATGCTTGAGGGACATATTTAGTACCACTCGCCTCTTCGTGACCACGCATTCTAAAGGTTATAAATTCTAGCAAAACAGGTCTTGGGTTGTTGCGAATGCTTGTAGCTATTTCAGTTACTTTGGTATAAACTTCAATAATATTATTGCCATCAATAATATGGGATTCCATACCATACCCTATGCCTTTATCGGCTATATGCTGGCAATTGTATTGCTCATTTATGGGTGTTGAGAGTCCGTAACCGTTATTTTCTACACAAAACAAAACGGGTAATTGCCATACCGAGGCCACATTTAAAGCTTCGTGGAAGTCGCCCTCACTTGTACCACCTTCTCCTGTAAAAACAGCAGTAACTTGGTTTTTGTTTTTTAATTTTGAAGCTAGAGCAATACCATCGGCAACACCTAATTGCGGGCCTAAATGGGAAATCATGCCCACAATTTTATATATTTGTGTTCCAAAATGAAATGACCGATCCCTACCTTTTGTAAACCCCGAAGCTTTTCCTTGCCATTGTGCAAACAATCTGTATGAAGGAATATTTCTTGAAGTGAAAACGCCTAAATTTCTATGCATGGGCAGAATATATTCATCTTCATTCAAAGCCAAAGTCACACCTACTGCAATCGCTTCTTGCCCAATGCCAGAAAACCATTTGCTTATTTTACCTTGGCGTAATAAAACAAGCATTTTCTCCTCTATCAAACGAGGTTTTAACAAGGATTTATACAAATGCAACAAGGCATTATTGTCAAGTTGATTTGTATCAAAGTTTATATTAATGGAGGCTGAATTGTCACTCATAAATAAGGTATTTGGTAAAAACCAAAGATACCACAAAAAGAGGAATTCATTTGCAAAGTAAACTCAATGGCATTGCGTAAATCTTGGTAATGTTTTTGTACATTTGTTATAGAACATAATTATAAAAATTCCTCATGAATATTATACCAAGTGTAGATTTAAGCGATTTTACATCGGGAGATGCTGTTAGAAAGCAAAAGTTTGTAGATGCTATTGGGAAAGCCTATGAAGAAATTGGGTTTGTAGCACTAAAAGGTCATTTTTTAGACGATGCTTTAGTTGAAAAACTATATGGTGAAGTAAAGAATTTTTTCAGTTTACCTGTTGAAACGAAACAAAAATATGAAATCCCAGGTATTGGTGGTCAACGAGGTTATGTGTCGTTTGGAAAAGAAAGTGCCAAAGGAAAAAAAGAAGGCGATTTAAAAGAGTTTTGGCACTTTGGACAATATGTTGAAGACAACCCAAAATTGGAGGCTGAATATCCTGCAAATGTTAAGGTTGAAGAGCTTCCTGAATTCAATAAAGTTGGAAAAGAAGCCTATAAAATGTTAGAGAAAACAGCTAAATATGTGTTGCGTGCACTTGCATTGCATTTAGGTTTGAAAGAAACTTATTTTGATAATTACATACACAATGGAAATTCTATTTTAAGACCCATACATTACCCTCCAATTACTGAAGAACCCAAGGATGCCGTACGTGCAGCAGCACATGGAGACATTAATTTAATTACGTTATTAATGGGGGCTCAAGGTCGTGGATTGCAAGTACAAAACCATAACGGCGAATGGATTGATGCCATTGCAGAACCTGATGAATTGATGATAAACGTGGGCGATATGTTGTCCAGACACACCAACAATAAACTAAAATCCACCATCCATCGTGTTATTAATCCACCTCTAGAACTTTGGGGGACTTCGCGCTATTCCATTCCGTTTTTTATGCACCCAATAAGTGAAATGAAATTAAACGTTTTGGAAGCATGCATTGATGAAAACAACCCAAAAGCCTTTGAAGATATTACGGCAGGAGAATTTTTAACGGAGCGTTTAATAGAACTTGGTTTAATTAAAAAATAAGTTTTAAGTGGCAATCGCAACGTTCTGAGTACTGCGACTGAGACAAAGACTGAATACTATAAAATATGGACTTACAAGATCAATTAAAAAACCTTTTCCCAGATCATGTTCAGGAAGAACCATTAGAAAACACCTATGAGGCATCAAAAATTTGGATGCAAGACGACCCCATCCTTTGTAAATATGAAAAACGCAAAGGCAAACCCATAACCATTTTAGAAGGCTATACGGGAGCTACCGAAGATTTTAAGATTTTAGCTAAAGAAATTAAAACCAAGCTAAGTGTTGGTGGCAGTTTTAAGGATGACAAAATTATTATTCAAGGCGATTATCGCGATAAAATCATGAAAATGCTAAAAGAAAAAGGGTTTAACGTTAAACGTGTTGGCGGTTAATTTATGAATAAAATACCTCTTCACGTCACCAATGGTTCCGTTTTAACCAACCGCCTCAATGAACTAAATATTGAAGGGGACATCCTTACATGGCAAGAAATGCTATGTGAAGGCCCTACTGTGGAACAAGTTTATTCTGAAGAATTTTCAAAATTAAGAAAGAAATTTTTCAGTGATTTCTATGATATAGATTTAGTTATAAATGAAATTGAAGAAGAGCTAGACAAATTAAATCATTCAGAAAAATATTCAGAAATCGTTCTTTGGTTTGAATATGATTTGTTTTGCCATATTAATATGATTGCTGTAATTAGTCTCATTCAACAAAAAAAAATCATGCTACCGCTCTATTTGGTTTGTAGTGGTAAAGTTGAAAGAAACAAAAATTTAAAAGGTTTGGCAGAGCTGAATTCAGGTCAGCTTTTGAAACATTATAGAGATAAAATAGAGCTGACTCCTAAAGATATCGATTTAGCCGTAACCGTTTGGGGAATTTACTGTGGCAAAGACCATAATTTGTTAAAACCCATTATTGTTACGAATTCCTCGTTTAAATATTTAAGCAATTGTTTAAAAGCACATTTAGAACGGTTTCCTGAAACAAAAGATGGCTTAAATGTTATAGAACGTAATGTTTTAGAGATTGTAAAAAATAGAAGTATAAAATCGAAACACCATTTATTGGGTTACACCCTCAACTACCAAGGTTTTTACGGTTATGGCGATTTACAAATTTCAAGAATTATAGAAAAACTAAGCATTTTTTTTGCAGAAGAAGAAAATAGCATAAAACTGAATAGAAAAGGACACGAAGCCTTACTTGGACAGCATAATTTTGCTTTAGAAATTGATAATAGCATGATGTTTGGTGGCGTTAATAAATTCGAATTTCAATTCAACAAAAAAGAAAACAAATTAATAAAAACTGTTTATAATGCCCATTAAAGCATCGGAACTTATATTAAATCCTGACGGTAGTGTTTACCATTTAAATTTAAAACCAGAAGATATTGCCAGTACCATTATTTTTGTGGGCGATCAAGATCGGGTTGAGCAAGTTTCAAAACACTTTGATACTATCGAGTTTAAAACCCAAAAGCGTGAATTTAAAACACATACAGGGACACTGAAAGGAAAGCGTGTTTCAGTAATTTCAACAGGTATTGGTCCCGATAATATAGATATTGTTTTAAATGAATTGGATGCACTTTTCAATATTGATTTAAAAACAAAAACTGTAAAAAAGGATCTTACAAATCTAAATATTATAAGAATTGGCACATCCGGCTCCTTGCAAAAAGAGATTTCAGTTGATTCTTTTTTATTAACCACCCACAGTTTGGATCTAAATGGCATGTTGCACGCTTACCAAACAAACGCTATCAGTCACCCCGAAATTGAAGAGGCTTTTATAAAATATACCAATTGGCATGAAAACAAATCACGCCCCATTATAATTAGCAACAGTAAACTGTTAGAAAACAAACTAGAAAGCAATAATATTCACAAAGGTTTAACAGCAACTGCAGGTGGTTTTTACGGTCCGCAAGGGCGTGTATTACGCCTATCGTTACAAGATGCTGATTTGAATGCAAAAATGGACAGTTTCAATTTTAATGGTATGCGTATTACAAACCTGGAAATGGAAACATCTGCTATTTACGGACTCTCAAAACTTTTAGGGCACCATGCCGTATCTTTAAATGCTATTGTTGCCAATAGGGCCAATGGTACTTTTAGCGAAAATCCTTTACAAACCATAGAAAACCTTATAACATACACGCTTAATAAACTATTTGAATAAACGATTGATTTCATGAAAAAAGTAACAATTGGTGGTGTACCAGAACATTTTAATTTGGCATGGTACTTAACCTTAAAAAATGGCGAATACAAAGAAAAAGGCATTAATTTACGTTGGCAAGATTATCCAGAAGGCACTGGTGCCATGTGTAAAGCACTTCGGAACAAAAAAATTGATATTGCCGTAATACTTACCGAAGGCATTATAAAAGATATTATTGATGGCAACCCTAGTAAAATTGTGCAAACATTTGTGCAAACACCTTTGAATTGGGGTATTCATGTGGCAAAAAATTCACCTTATAAAACCATTGAAGATTTAAAAGGAACCAAAGCCGCTATTAGCAGATATGGTTCAGGATCGCATTTAATGGCTTTTATCAACGCTGAAAATAATAATTGGGAATTAAAAAACGATTTGAACTTTGAAGTTATAAACGATTTAAATGGTGCGGTTGAAAGTTTAACAAATGGTACAGCCGATTATTTTATGTGGGAGAAATTCACCACGAAACCTTTAGTTGACAACGGAACGTTTAGAAGAATAGGCAATTGCCCTACTCCGTGGCCCTGTTTCGTAATTGCCGTTAGAGAAGATTTTATCGCCTCAAACAAAGAAGATTTAAAAACCATTTTAGAAATAATTAATAATACAACCTCAGAATTTAAAGATATACCGAGTATAGACCGCACCGTTGCCAATCGTTACGAGCAGCAATTGGAGGATGTACGCGAATGGTTAAGTATTACCGAGTGGTCTCAAGAACTAATTGATGAAAAAACGGTTATACATGTACAAAAAGAACTCTTCGACTTAAAAATCATTACTAATACGGTGAGTTACAAAAAGCTAATTCATAATTTACAGCGCTAAATATCAAAGTTTTAACTTCATAATCTTAGTTGAATTACGTAACTTTGTTATAACAACTAAATCATTGTTATAATGAATACTGTTATCCTCTCTAATTTTCGTCCTATACTAGCTGGTAAATTAATCAATCAAAATTTAATTAATCAATACACGAAATTTCTATATCACTTTTTTCAAAATTCTAAATCAAAAAAAGAAGTTAGTTTTCAAGAGGTGTCGGAGCATGTAAATAAGTATGCTATACCTTCAATAAACATAGAAAAGCGTCAGGTTCTACTTTTTGATGAAATAGAGTCTTTTATAGTAAATGAAATGGAGAAAACAGACCCATCAAACTATATTTTTCCTAAAGGATTTGAATTTTTATCAGATAGTCACTATGGACCTAAAATAGATATGCGTATGGATTGGTTCAAAAAAAAATTAGGATATGTATTCGATAAATTCTATGAACACACCCCAAATAAACCTGAAAATATAATTCATGTAACCTGCTCAGGTTATTCTTCTCCAAGCTTAGCTCAGGAAGCAGTAATAAAAAGAAATTGGAAGGATGTAAAAGTTACTCACTCTTATCATATGGGTTGCTATGGAGCTTTTCCTGCAATTAGAACAGGATCTGGCTTATTATCTTTAAGTAATATTAAGGGGCGTGTTGATATTATACATACAGAACTGCTTTCCGTCCACTTGAATTTAACAGAGTTTTCTGCTGCAAACACTATGATCTGTTCTTTGTTTGCTGATGGATTTGTTGGCTATTCTTTGTACGATGAAAACTTATTCTATAAAGAGGGCATTAAAACAAATAAGGCAGGATTAAAAATTCTAGCGACTCATGAAGTGATAATACCAGATAGTTTAGAAGATATGACTTGGGACTTAGGAGAATATAGTTTTTTAATGACCTTATCCAAAAGGGTTCCTGTATTTATTAGGAAAAATATAAAGGAATTCATTGTAACCTTGTGCGATAAAATAGGTTTAGATTTTGAATCTGAAAAGAAATCTATATATTACGCTATCCATCCTGGAGGCCCTAAAATAATTGACTATGTAGTTAATGAATTGGAAATTGACAATAGCAGAGCCGGCTGGTCTTATGAGGTACTAAAACATAATGGCAATATGTCTTCAGCCACAGTTCCTCATATTTTTGAAAAAATAATTAATGACCCTAACATTAAAACAAATACCAAAATTATAGCTATAGCTTTTGGCCCCGGATTAACAGCAACGGGACTTTTACTTGAAAAAGTAGCATAGGTATTTTTTCTAAATTAAGAATATATTTATTTAAATATTTGATATTTAACAACCTATCAAAATAAACTTGTATAAGATAAAAATATAATTTCTAAGAACAATATACGTTTAGGCATTATAAATTTTAATTATTTGATAGGTGTTCTTATTTCAGTCTAAAAAACCACCGTCTTTGACGGTGGTTTTGTTTTAAAGGCTCCGGCATTTAGTTTATAAAAATCAATTAATACTTTACTAGATACTTTACAGCTCCACCATGGATAGTGTTCGATGAAATCTTAATTACATAAACTCCTTGGTTAAGATATTCCAAATTTGTTATGGTCTGTCTGTTTTCATCAATTATCATATCTTTTCTTAAAATAATTCGACCGCTCATATCGTATAAAACTATATGCAGTTCAAGATTTTTATATTTATGAGGCAACTCTAAAATTATATTAGAACTAAATGGATTCGGTGTAATAATTATATTTTTAAAATCAAATGATTCTATACTTAACGTACCATCACAACCATCTGGGATACCATCGGAATCAGAATCAACAGTATCATCAAATCCAGGACATAAATCGGAACAGTCTGCAACGCCATCACCATCGCTATCGGTATCTGGTGTTCCACAGCCACAAACGCCTGGGTCGGTTTTGTTAGGATTTGCTGGACATAAATCTTCACAATCATTAGTACCATCACCATCTGAATCAATGGAATTATCACAAGTATCCTGACAGTTGGGTGTGCCATCGCCATCCGTATCGTTCGATACGCCATTGGCATTTACATCATTGGGACATGGGGAATTGATCTCTTGGTCGTTACAGTCCAGAACACCATCACTATCGGTATCGGTATCGGCCACACCGCAGCCACAAACGCCTGGGCTTGTCTTATTGGGATCGCTCGGACAACCATCCTGACAATTTGGTGTGCCATCGCCATCCGTATCGTTCGATACACCATTGGCATTTACATCATTGGGACAAGGGGAATTGATCTCTTGGTCGTTACAGTCCAGAACACCGTCATTATCGGTATCCATGTCTACCACACCACAGCCACAAACGCCTGGGTCGGTTTTGTTAGGATTTGCTGGACATAAATCTTCACAATCATTAGTACCATCACC
>NZ_JBIFXS010000009.1:0-139701 GCF_043558645.1 Mariniflexile sp. HNIBRBA6329
GTCAATCCTAAATTAAACAGCTCATTTAAACCAAAAACCACACTGTTTTCCAAGGCTGCAGAAGAGGACATGCCGGCGCCTCCAGGGATGTCGCCACCAAAAGCAATATTGAAATTGCCCAAAGTTTTGCTTCTTTTTTGAATTTCGGCAACAACTCCAAGTATGTAATTTTGCCAACTACCCTGTGCCAGTGGTTTAATCTCATTAAGAGAAAATTCTATGGTTTCGTCTTTATCGGCAGCAAAAGCCATTGAGGTTTTTGCATCGCTTTTTTGGATGCCAGCCACAATACCTTTATCTACGGCAGCGGGAAAAACGAAACCATCGTTGTAATCGGTGTGTTCACCAATAATATTGATCCGTCCTGGGGAAAATATCATAAGAGGTTCTGCTTGGAACTTCTTAATAAAGCTGTTTTTAATGGTGTTGATTAATGTTGTGTTCATGTTTGATTTTATAATTAGTTACAATGAATTTCTTAGTTTTAGGTTGTTGGCGTTTTCTATTTGTAGTTGTTCTTTGTTAAGTATCATTTTTGCCAAACGTTCTCCCATGTTGTTGAAATTGGTAGAGATGGTTGTAATGCCACCTTCAACAATTTCCTTTAGAAGTGTGTCATTGTAAGAAATGATTCCTATGTCTTTTGAAAGCGTAAATTCTTTTTCCTTAATTTTTTTGATAGCTATTAATAGGCTTTTGTCATCAGGTATTATATAGACCTCACCTTTATTTAAGTCCTTATTTTGTAAGGAGCTAATAACTTCGTTTGCAATAGTGTTTAATTGACAAAAATCTTTGAATCCTTTTAGCATGCCTTGGGGCTGCCTATTGTGGTCAAAAAGAAGAATGATTTTTTTATAATGCTGAATGTATGGTAATGCCTTGTTTAGGTTGTTGAAAATATCTTTTTCAAAATTTTGATAGATACCTGAATATTCAGATAGTTCGGGGTGTGTTTGGTCTAGAATGTAAACCTTGTCTTTGGGAAGTGCCTCTAAAACCAAATGGGTGTTCTTTAAATTGGCTGGCATAATCACGTAATGGTTGTAAGCGCCAACGTTTTCTTGGATCAATTTACTGAACATGTCTTCATTAAAATGATGGAAATAGGTGTCTACACGAACGTTTTCTCCAAGATTATTAATAAATGAAGTATATAAATCTTCTTTAAATGAATTGAGTTCGTCAAACAATAAAAATACTTTTTGGGAAACTTCAATATTGTCATTTATAAGGTAATAGCCCTTTCCCACTACAGATTGGATGATGCCTCTATTTTTTAATTCGTTAAAGGCCATCAAAACCGTGTCCCTAGAAAGTTTGTGAGCATCTCTAATACTGTTTAAAGAAGGTAGTTGATCTCCTTTTTTTAAAGTACCAGAAACTATAGCATCTTCAATGGAAGCTATAATCTGCTTGTATTTAGGGATGCTTATTTGTTTTTTTACACGAATCATGCTCATGTGGCAAAGGTAAAAAAAATAATTAAATAAAAAACTAGTAGGTACTGGTATGTTTTATTCATTTTTTCATATATTTGAGAACTTAAATACCATGACTTTCTTAATGGATAGGTAATTCTAATTCTATCTTTAAGATTTAAGTTCTTAACTAATTATTTAACTGACTAATAACTATGACAAATGGATTTGAATTTTGGGACTATGCTGTGTTTGTGGCATATGCTATACTGATATTAGGTGTAGGTCTATGGGTGTCTCGCGATAAGGCAGGGCATGAGAAAAATGCTGAAGACTATTTTTTAGCTAGTAAATCGCTACCGTGGTGGGCCATTGGAACCTCGTTAATAGCGGCCAATATTTCGGCAGAACAATTTATTGGTATGTCCGGTTCTGGGTTTGCATTGGGATTGGCCATAGCCTCCTACGAATGGATGGCAGCTATAACTTTAATAATAGTAGGTAAATATTTTTTACCCATTTTTATAGAAAAAGGACTTTATACCATTCCTGAATTTGTAGAGAAACGATTCTCCACCAATCTTAAAACTATATTAGCGGTATTTTGGATAGCGCTTTATGTATTCGTAAATCTTGCTTCTGTATTGTACCTAGGAGGTTTAGCAATAGAAACCATCATGGGCGTGGATATGATGTATGCCGTATTAGGTTTAGCATTATTTGCTGCGGCTTATTCATTGTACGGTGGATTATCCGCTGTTGCCTGGACAGATGTGATACAAGTAGTGTTTTTAGTTTTAGGTGGTTTGGCTACCACTTATTTAGCTTTGAATACGGTGTCGGGAGGCGAAGGAATGCTAGCAGGTTTTTCTAAAGTAGTAGAAGCAGCTCCAGAAAAATTCCACATGATACTGGATGAATTTGATGCAGATGGAAGTACCAATGCAAATTATTTAAATTTACCAGGGATCTGGGTACTTATTGGAGGTTTATGGGTTGCCAATATTTACTACTGGGGCTTCAATCAATATATTATCCAAAGAACTTTAGCGGCAAAATCTTTAAAAGAATCCCAAAAGGGTATTTTGCTTGCAGCAGGGTTAAAGATCATAATTCCTTTAATTGTTGTAATTCCAGGAATAGCAGCTTATGTTATGGTGAACGACCCATCCATCATGGCAGGTCTAGGTGAAGCAGGACAATTGAGTATGCCCTCTACTGGGCAAGCTGATAAAGCATATCCTTGGTTGTTGCAGTTTTTGCCAACAGGACTTAAAGGTGTGGCTTTTGCTGCTTTAGCTGCTGCCATTGTATCCTCTTTAGCATCCATGTTAAATTCAACATCAACCATCTTTACCATGGATATTTATAAACAATACATCAATAAAAATGCGAATGATAAAACTACTGTAAACGTAGGGCGTATATCGGCAGCTGTAGCATTGATAATAGCCGTTATAATGGCACCGCTTTTAGGCGGCATCGATCAGGCGTTTCAGTTTATTCAGGAATGGACCGGTGTTGTGAGCCCTGGTATATTGGCCGTATTTATTTTAGGCTTGTTCTGGAAGAAAACAACAAACAATGCTGCTATTTGGGGAGCACTTTTATCGATTCCAATAGCATTGTTATTAAAATATATACCTATTGAAGCGTTAAAGCCTTGGATGCACCAAATGGGATTGACCGCAGTATTTACGATGTTGGTTATTGTAGTTATGAGCTACCTTCAAAATAAAGGAAAAGATGATGAAAAGGGCATAGATTTGTCTAAAGATTTATTTAAAACGACACCATTGTTCAACATTGGGTCTTTTGTAGTATGCATTATTACGGCGGCTTTATATTGCCTGTTTTGGTAACAGTGCATTCAATTGATATTTAAATTAAAGAAAACATAATGATACAAAAAGTAGTAGTAACAGGTGGGTTGGGTTTTATTGGCTCGCATGTTGTTGTTGAGCTTCAAAATGAAGGATTTGAAGTTGTTATAATAGATAATCTTTCAAATTCATCAATAGATGTTTTAAAAGGCATTACCGCAATTACGGGGAAACAGCCACTGTTTGAAAAACTGGATTTGCGAGAGAAAGAATCGGTAATCGATTTTTTTAAAAGACATCATGATATTATAGGGGTTATTCATTTTGCGGCTTCTAAAGCAGTGGGTGAAAGTGTAAACCTTCCATTGTTGTATTATGAAAATAACTTGAATACGCTCATCTACATTTTACAGGAACTTCAAAAAAAGGAAGCTGCTAATTTCATTTTTAGCTCATCATGTACTGTTTATGGTCAAGCAGATACCTTGCCAATTACAGAATCAGCTCCCATAAAAGAAGCTGAATCTCCATACGGAAACACCAAACAAATAGGTGAGGAAATTATAAGGGACACGTGCAAGGTAACGGATACATTAAACGCCATTGCACTGAGATACTTTAACCCGATAGGCGCCCATGAATCGGCAAAAATTGGAGAATTGCCCATTGGTACGCCTCAAAATCTGGTGCCTTTTATTACACAGACTGGTATAGGATTACGAGAACAACTATCCATTTTCGGAAATGATTATCCAACAGAAGATGGTACCTGTATTCGTGACTACATTCATGTGGTCGATTTGGCCAAAGCCCACGTAGCTGCTCTAAAGCGCCTTATTAATGGAAATAATACTGATAATTATGAGGTTTTTAATATTGGGACAGGCAAAGGCTCATCGGTACTGGAAGTGATTACCGCGTTTGAAGATGTTTCTAATAAAAAACTTAATTACAAAATAGTTGACCGACGAGAAGGTGATGTTATTGCAGCTTATGCAGATACATCAAAAGCCAATAAAGTATTGGGTTGGAAATCAAAATTAAACCTAAGGGACGCTTTGGCTTCAGCATGGAAATGGGAACAGCGTATTAAATAATTTAGTTCTATTCTGATTTAGTATAAACTGACTAAGTTTCTACCTTTATTCGAACAAAATTTATGACTCTTTGTTGCAAATCCAGATTAAGAGATATTTGTAAAAGAAACAGTAAATCAATATTTAAATTTTTCACCATTATTTGAGTATTAATATTTTTGATTTCTTAAAGAAGATTTTCTGATAATTAATTCTGGCGTTAAAACCACATGCTTTTCAGATTTTACATTTTTGTTGTTTTCTAGTTCTTCTAAAAAAATGTTAGCTGCTATTTTTCCCATTTCTAATGGGGATTGGTTAACTGATGTAATGGGTAATTCCATGAAGCTCGAAAATGGCTCGTTGCTAAAACCGACAACACAGATGTCTTCTGGAACTTTAAGATTATGAGCCTTAATTTCTTGAATGGCACCTAATGCTAGATAGTCATGGATAGCAAATATGGCATCAGGTGGATTATTCATTTCTAAAAGCTTTTTTGTGGTTTTTCTGCCTTCTAGCACCTTATATGGCGTTTCTATTACTAGACTTTCATCATAATCGAGCCCATAATCCAACAAGGCTTGTCTATAACCTAAATACCTGTTTTTAAAAATTTGTAATAAATGATTATTGGTTAAATGAGCAATACGTTTACAACCTTGTTCTATTAAATGTTTCGTAGCGTCGTAGGCACCTTTGTAATCATCAACTACAACAGAACTTATTCCCTTAATATCTTTTTTTCTGTCGAAAAATATAAAAGGTATATTTTTCTTTACTAAACCCTTAAAGATTTCAGTATTGTCTATATCTGAATTAGAAACAGACATAAAAATACAGTCTATTTGAATATCTAGCAAAGAGTTAATGTTCTTAACTTCTAAATCTCCTTTGTCATAGGTTTGGCTAATAATTACATGATATCCATGAGGGTTTAAAGTTTCTTCAATTCCCCTTATAGCAGCTCCAAAAAAATCAATATCTATTTTAGGTACAATAACTGCAACATTATAGCTTTTACCGCTTTTTAAGGCTTGGGCAAATCTATTTTGTGTGTAATTCATTTCTGCAGCAGTATCTGAAATAAGTTTACGCGTTTTGATGCTTATTTTTGTACTACCGTTTAATGCTCTGGATACAGTAGCAGCAGTCAGATTCAGTTTTTCTGCTATGTCATAAATTGTTGTTTTTTTAGCCATTGACTACTAAGGAATAATTTATCAAAAATATTAATTAACCATATAAAGTGCATCCTGTCCTGTCATGGAGAATATGATTTTAGTTAACGGTTTTTTTTAATTTTTCAAATTGAATTTATTTTATAAACCTTTAACATAGAATTTAAAATTTATAACGTTTTGAAATTAAAGTAAGCTCTAAAAAAGTAATATGATTTTTTCAATTTTGTTTACATTTATTCTATCTTTACTTTAGATTGAAAGTGAAAATGCAACAAACTAGTTCAAGCAAAAAGGTAGCAATATACACACCTTAATGTTTGGTTTATTTGTAAAGTATTGAAATTATGACATTTACATAATGGGTTTGAATTCAGTCGATGAATAAAAGACTTAATTTTAAATTTATACCCCTGTAATTATTAAGATTTGCGGGGTTTTTGTTGCAAGTCCAATATTTTTATCATCATTATTAAGTGCAAAAAGAAAAGAGTTACCAAAAACAGGATGATTTAAACTTTAGCTATAGGTGTTCCTTTAATTCCTTCTTCTACAAGCCAAGCAATAAACTTAGCAAAAGGCTTAATATCGTTATCAACACTAGCTTTTTCTAAAGCGTTCATGTATGTATTACGCTCCTCTACTGGTATCACAGTCCAAGGATAGCCTCCAGAGGCCAACATGGTATTCATTAAAAAGCGTCCCATCCTACCGTTGCCATCTTTATACGGATGGATATAAACAAAAATAAAGTGCCCTAAAACAGCTCTAACGCCAGCATGGGTTTCATTTGTTAATAACTCAAATAATTCAGGCATAGTGTCTCTTACCGCTGCTACGTTTAGTGGTACATGTTTTGATTTTCCAATATATACTTGATCATTCCGATAGCCTGCAAGGTCTGATATTTTTAGTATACCTGTGGTTACGCTAGGTGCAAATAATTGCCGATACCAATCTCCATGATCTTCATCTGCGACACTTCCAGAATTTTCATTGTTAAGTATGAGCTTCAAGCTATTTCTCACTCGCTGTGTTGCTAACCAATATCCTCTGGCGGCCATGGCATCTCTTTGTTTTCTATCTTCTTCGTTTTCTTCTGGATTCCATGCGCCACTTCTTACCCTCTCAATCAATCCGGGCGTTACTCGATAGCGTTCAATGGATAATGAATGGTAGGCATCCGTAACATACATATCTTCTACGGCTTTCATATAGTTTTCATGATCATTAGCTAGTCCAGGTTCTTTTGGAAATATTTTTATCACCTCTTCTCGCGTGGTAAACCACATCAGTCTAATTCTGTTTACATATGGGGATTTGTCGCGTATGGATAAAGCAACTGGAGGAGGTGTTTCAAATGGGTCTTCTTCTCGCACATCATAACTGGCTGTTTTCATGGTTTTTATAATTTCATCAGCGATACGAAATCTACCAATGTTTCTAAAAGCACCAGCAAGTCTTCCAGCAATCTTTGTGTGTCCGCCTTCTAATAGAATTTTCAATATTTCAGACGAATCTTGTATCATAGCTAATGCTGTACGTATTTCAATTGAACTTTGCTTAAACATTGTTGGTGTACAATTTACAAGCGAGGATGCGAGATTTAGCATCCGAATATTGTCTTTGGTTTCTATTTCAGCTTTATTAGGTAGCGTAGACTTCATACTGAAAAGAGATGTACCATGTATTAAAGGCGTTATTGCATTTGTACTCTTTATCGTTCTTATAATAAGTTGTTGGGGTACCGCGTTATTGCCAGCATGTATTTGTAGGGATTGTTCTGCTGAAATGCAATAGTCTTGGCCAAAGCGGTCTTCTAAATAGCGTGCACAAAAATTCCAATAGGATGCATACCATGATGTGCTATCTCCTTTTTGCTCATCAGGAGGTACTATGATATACCATCCTTGCATAACTTCTTTTATAAAACCATGCTCTATTAGGCGTTCCCGATTTAGCCTGCTCAAATCCTTAGTTTTAATAGCTGTATATCCCTGATCTTGTAACTTTTTTAGTTTTTCTAAAGATTGGGCTAATTTTTCTTGCGGTGTTGCCATCTTGTTTTTCTTAAATCATAAATATTCAAATACTATAGTGGTGTATACCAATTAGATTTTTGCGATGTGCATATATTAGATTTTTAAGTTGTGCATATGTTAGAATATTGTGTTGTGCAAATATTAGATTTTTAAGTATTAAAACCAAATAAATGCCTAATTTATTATAATTTAGGGCAAAATGAAAATAAATAATATTGTATAATATGTTTGTGGACTTAATATATTGTACTGGACAAAAATTTGCAAGATTTAGAGTTACATAAATTAACTTTGAATCATGAAAAAAAATAGAAATTAAAACGCATCATTTAAACAAAAGGATCGTCTAAATCTATGGGACCTGATAAGTTTATGTTATTTCAAAATTTTAAAATTCATATAGTTTCTGCATTTGTAGATAATATTTAGTTCATTTTATTTACTTTTGAACTTTAGAAAGCTAAAACAGTATATTTCGGTGTCTTAATAGGTGTCCTAATTTGAAATTTAACACTTATTTAATTGATATAAAGGTAGTTGAATCAGGTGTTTTAAATCCTGTCATCCCGACTTTTTTACAAATACATATTCACTTAAAATGTGTTTTTAATAGGCAGAAACTCCTAAACAAAGTGGGGGTATATACTTCCCACTACTTCCTTAAAACTTCAAATTATAATCCTTTTAGGCATAAGAGGGTATACCATGAATTAAAATGTATTACTATGAAGATTAATATATTATACATTTTGGAAAGGAGTAGAATTAACCAACTAGGAGAATGTCCAACAAGATGTAGGGTTACATATCCCGACTTTTTGTTGCAATTCCAATGTAAAGACTTAATGACCCCATATGTTTTATCTTATAGAGCTAAAACACAGTATAAAAAAGCCCCACATTTTTGCATTTATTTATTGCAAAGATGCGGGGTTCTTCAAACTAACTTTTTTAAATCACGTCTATTTAATAACGATCTTAATTAGGCTAGACTTATCTTTTTCAATTACCTTAAGAAAATAAAGGCCTGAATTATATGCATCTACTGAAATTAATAACTCTTTTTCCATCACAGATTCTTTTGCATAAAGCAACTGTCCAGTAGTTGAGTAAAACAAAACTGTAGCCCCTCTTCCTTGTTGACCAAAATTAACACGAAGATTATCATATGTAGGGTTTGGATAAACTAGTAGGGTTTGCTCTTCCTCTGTACTGTTGCTTGATAAAGAAGATTCTTTTGATTTACCTCTTGAAATGGAGCCTGTATTATCATAACTATATACTCCTAATTCATAGATTTCAACGGTTTTGCCATAATAACTGTTGGCAACATACACTCTAACATACCTTGCTTGGAAAGAAACATTATGGATATCAGTACCTCCGTTGCCATTATTAATATAAGTCTCTGTAGTCCAACTAACGTCGTCCTCACTATATTCTATAGCATAAGTAATACCATAAGAAGAACCCCAGTCTATAGTTACATTACTAACATTTATTGGTTGCCCTAAATCTATCCTAATCCATTGCGGCATGCCATTTTTACTTTCCCAATATGTAGAACCAATACCATCATTAGCATATGCTTCTTCACGACCTCCTTTTGATGTCGAAGCCAAAATTGGTTGAGACAAACCAACATTGGAACTCACAGGTGTTACTGTAGAAAACGCAACAGTTTCACTGAATGCTGACTGGTTTCCTGCAGCATCTTTCGCTACTACAGCAACCTCATAGGTAGTACTGTGGCTCAAACTATTTAATGTTGTTGCATTACTAGATACAGAAGAATGATACGCTCCGTTAAGAAAAACTTCATATTCTTGTACCCCCACATTGTCAGTAGAAACCTCCCAATTTACATCTGCACTAATCTCAGTTATATTAGACACTGATAAATTCTGTGGAATTGTTGGCGCCGTTGCGTCAAGTGTTGATTTAGTAATTGAGTTACTTGCATCGGAAACGTTCTCTGCATTATCTTTAGCGGTAACATAAAATTCATATGAAGTAGCTTCTTCTAACCCAGTTACGGAAATATTGCTTTCAGTTGATGATGCATAAAAATTTCCATCAACATAAACATCATATCCAGTTACACCTACATTATCTGATGAAGTATCCCAGCTAAGGTTTATACTATTCTTAGTTGCTCCATTTGCTGCAAGGTTAGCAGGGGTTGTTGGGGGGGTTCTGTCTAGCGTTGTTTCACTAATGGTTTCACTATTTTCAGAAACATTCCCAGCGTCATCTGTAGCGTTAACATAAAATGAATATGTAGTTGCTTCCGATAGCCCTTCAACCGAGATAAACGTTTCTGCTACATTAGTATAAAGCTCCCCGTCTATATATATACTGTACCCTACAACACCGACATTATCCGATGATGCATCCCAACTCAAATCAATACTATTTTCAGTTACATTATTAGATTTCAGATTTTTAGGAACTGACGGTGCAGTTTCATCCGCGCCACTGATAGTTGAAGCGGTAATTATATTACTGCTTTCAGACACATTGCCTGCTGCATCTTTTGCCAGCACATAAAATTGATAGGCGGTCGACTCCTCCAATCCTGTGACTGACGCAATCGTATCATTTACTGTCGTGTAAAGTGAGCTGTCCACATAAACATCGTAGCCCGTTACTTTAACATTGTCGGTTGAGGCATCCCAGTTAAGGTCTATGCTGCTTTCCGTAATGTTTGAAGCCATTAAATTTTCTGGTGCTGATGGAGCAACGGTATCAAGGTTCTCCTCCGGTTCGGTGTAGTTTGCTTCTCCATTTTCGTTCTGCGCTTCAGTAATGGGTGCTACCAATTCATTTAGGTAAACTTCCACATTCGTATAAATTCCGCTAATTGTTTTAATACTTCCGTCATTTGGATTGGAACTATCCAAACCATGCATATCCTCCCAACTGTCTGGCATTCCGTCATTGTCAGAGTCTTGAGGAGCTGGTTCTGAATTATAAGCTGGCCATCCTCCAACATCATTTTGAGTATCTATAAGCCCATTGGTACTACCATTAGAACCTTCAAACGTATATGTACCCGATAATGTTTCCTCTGTTATTCTTAAATCTACATCATCACGTTTGTGGCTTGTACCAGCATATTGAAGTACCTGATTGAAAGTCGCCACGGCTGTATGGGTCGTTATTTGTCCTTTATCAAATTCAGTAGATGACTTAAGCTCTTCTTTATCTTTTGAAGAAGGGTTAGGATGTATACCGATCCAATTATCATTAATAACAGGCTGGCTTTCATTCATATAATTCCCATCTACATAAAATACACCCCATACGCCAGGAAGCTGGTTGTTGGTTCCGCCGTCTGCATTTGGTGAAAATATACGCTCACTTGTATTTGAACTTGTTGCTGGACCAGGCTTGTAATAGTTATTTACTAAATTATAAGACCCTCCTTCACCAGCATAACCACTGTTGGCGCCCCAATTGTAAATTACATTGTTTCTAAAATCCACAATCTCAAGTTCGGGTAAATTAGAATATCTACTTCCGTTCAATCTCGGGTTACGACTATCATGGTGTGCTAAAAGATTATGGTGAAAACTTGCTTTTTTACCTCCCCATATACCGCCATAACCATGCTGTCCTTTCCCATGCACAGAATTCCTTAAACTTTCGGATAGAATACACCATTGCATAGTAAAGTTTGTATTATCATAAAACGATGAGCATTCATCGGTGCTCCAACTCATAGAACAATGATCAATAATAATGTTTTGGTTGTTTCTTCCCCAAATGGCATCATTCTCAGCTTGAGCTTCATCACCCATCCTAAATCTCACATATCTGATGATAACGTTATCAGCTCCCACATAAACGGCATGATTCTTAATCGCGATTCCATCACCTAGTGCAGATTGTCCAGCTATAGTAATATCACTATTACTAATATTTAGGGTAGATTGTAATTCTATAATTCCAGATACCTTAAACATTACAATTCTAGGACCAGAAGCGCTTACGGCTGCCCGAAGACTTCCAGGACCTGAGTCGTTTAGATTGGTTACATAAATTACTTGACCGCCTCTACCACCGGTAGTGAAACGACCGTGGCCTTCAGCTCCTGGAAATGCTGGTTCTGGTGTAAAAACAGGAAGTTCTACAGTAATTCTTCCAGACTTAGATGCTTGGTTGATACCACCAACAGTAGTAATCGTATAGTCGAATGAGCCTACTTCTGAGGGCATTCCGCTGATGTGCACTTCCTGTCCATCATTGTCTATATCAGCACTTACACCTGAAGGGAGACCTTCTACAATTACAGTAACTGCATTGGTCCATCTGTAATAAAAGGGGGTAATCATAGTGTTTAATTCTACAGTCTGTCTAGACGAGCCAGAACCGTGCTTGGTCATTGTCGCTTCATTAACTCCAAGAACAGTAAAGGTTCCATTTTTTGTGGCCGTATTGAGACCTCCAACAGTTGTAATGGTATAATTAAATGTTCCTGCCTCTGTTGGAGAGCCACTAAAGCTTACTTGTCTTAATTCATTGTTAATGTCAACATTTATACCATTTGGAACTCCTGCCACTTCTACTGTATCTGCATTTAACCATCTATAATAGAAATCTTGTATAGGAGCCCCTAAAACTGTTGTTTGGGACGACCCTCCTGCACCATGCTTAATCAACTCTGCTTGTTCTGTATAATTAACTGTAAAGGTTCCATTTTTAGTTGCTGTAGCTCCGCCACCAACAGTTTCAATTGTATAAGGATATTCTCCTCCTTCGGTTGGAGTTCCGCTAAATGACACCGTTTTAGCCGTATTATCTATTACTATATCAATTCCCGTAGGAATTCCAGTTACTTTTACGGTACTTGCATTTTTCCATGAATAATAGAAATCTTCAATAGGTGAATTTTGATCAACCGTTTGTGACGAAGACCCTGTTCCATGTTTTGTTAGTGTCGCAATTTCTCCATTACCTGAGCCTGGGCCTACAGGATCCCAACCATCATTACCAGCTAACACAACTGCTCTTTCATAAAGCGGTGCTTCCTCATCTGTCATGGCTCTAAGACCTGCCCAGTTAGCTCTTCCGCTCATATCTGCCCCAGGCCCTACATTTTGATATTCATATAATTCTAATTTATCAGAAGTAGAAGCATATGCCATATTCCACTCATCGCCCCAACCTTCTGGATGAATCATGCTAGTCATATTACAATATAACCAACTTGTTTTAGGGTATTCTTGCCATGGACGACCAAATCTTATTAAATTGCCATCATCACCAGCTCTTGGGCTGTTATCTGCATAAGTTAGATTACATTCATAAAAAACGAAGCCGTATTTTTGGTTTTCTGGTGTTGAAGGTGCTGTAATCCAAGCACCACCCCAGCTTCTAAGCTCGCATCGGTAAAAGAAATCTATTCCTCCTCCATAAATGTAATCTGTTCGACCTGTAATCAAACAACCTTCAAAATAAGCACGTTTCCCTTCGTTCCAGAACCAGATAGTATCTTGATAGCCTAAAAGATCACAATTAATAAAAACAATTTTATCCCCTCTAATCGTCATAGCTTGAGCTTGCCCAACGGGGCCAGCCGTATTTTGAACGGTAAGGTTTTCTCCTTGAAAGCCATCACCTACTATGGTTAGTGTAGCTGCCGTTCTCATATTTTCAACAGACCATTTCAAGTTTTCTTCTACAGGACAAGTTGGTTGTCCACATGTATAGGTGTGATAGCTAATTACAGTTTCTTTTCTACTTTCACCTCTAAATGTGATGTTTTTCTTATCAGCAGGCACAAATAATTTTTCAGTATCATAGAGTCCATTTTTAATATAAATCACGGTTCTTTGAGCACTATTGCTCGGAACAGCATCAATGGCTGGCTGAATTGTCAAATAATCTCCAGATCCATCTTGAGCTACTATAATATCTGCAAAAACATTAGGGTTTGTTTCGGCTATAGTAGAAGTGGTATGAATATTACTGCTTTCGGAAAGGTTTCCCGCAGCATCTTTTGCTTTTACAAAAAAATCGTACGAGGTAGATGGTTCAAGTCCAGATACTGTTTCTGTAAGGCCTGTGACAGTACTATAATATGCATTATCCAAAAACACGTCATACCCAGTTACTCCAACATTATCGTTGGAATTCGTCCAACTTAGGTCTATACTTGTAGCCTCTACACTGGAAGCGAAAAGATTAGTTGGTGCAGATGGTGCCTCGGTATCGATAGTCTCGCCTGCAAGAGGATTCCAATTTCCAAGAACAACCGCCATCTCATATAATGGAGCTTCCTCATCAGTTAGTGCTCTTAGTCCTGCCCAATCAGCACGACCGCTCATATCAGCACCAATTCCTCTATTTTGATATTCATAAAGTTCAAGGCTATCCGAAGTTGCAGAATATTCCATACTCCACTCATCACCCCAGCCTTCTGGATGAATCTTATCGGTCATATCACAATAAAGCCAGGTCACTTTTGGGTACTCGTGCCATGGCCTCCCCAATCTAACTAGGTTACCATCATCGCCCGATCTTGGGCTATTGTATGCATAGGTCAGGTCACAGTCGTAAAATACAAAGCCATATTTTTGATTGCCTGGTGTGGAAGGAGCTGTAATCCATCCTCCTCCAAAGCTGCGAATTTCACATTGATAGAAAAAATCGATTCCGCCACCATAAATATA
This sequence comes from Mariniflexile sp. HNIBRBA6329, assembly GCF_043558645.1. Classification (NCBI taxonomy): domain Bacteria; kingdom Pseudomonadati; phylum Bacteroidota; class Flavobacteriia; order Flavobacteriales; family Flavobacteriaceae; genus Mariniflexile; species Mariniflexile sp. HNIBRBA6329. Next base: position 14,221 of record NZ_JBIFXS010000009.1, read on the forward strand.
ATCTGTACGACCCTCAATAAGACAACCTTGAAAATAGGCACGTTTCCCTTCGTTCCAAAACCACACCGTATCTTGATAGGCTTTAATATCGCAATTAATAAAAGTGGTTTTATCTCCTCGAATGGTAAGGGCTTGAGCCTGACCAACAGGTCCTGCAGTATTCCGAACAGTTAGGTTTTCTGCACGAAAACCATCAGCAATAATGGTCATGGCAGCTGCTGTTAGCATATTGTCAACAGACCATTTAACATATTCCTCTGTAGGACATATCGCTTGATTTGTGCAATTGTAAGTATGGTAACTTATAATTGTTTCTGTTCTACTTTCCCCTATTAAGGTAATGTTTTTCTTTTCTGCAGGAATGAACAGCTTTTCGCCATCATACAGTCCATTTTTGATATAAATCACTGTTTTTTCCGAACTGTTGTCTGGAACCGCGTCAATAGCTGGCTGAATAGTTAGAAAATCTCCAGACCCATCCTGTGCGACAATAATGTCGGTGTCTGCGGGTTGTGCATAAATGTCCCAAGTGGTGAACAAGGACAGTAAAAAAATGCAACTGGTTAGTAGTAAATTTTTCATCTTTAGTTTAGTTTTATTTTTAATTTATTGTCTTGATGAATGAAATCCATTTTTTAGATATATAATTGTTCTATTTGTCGTTCTTTAACCTTTCTAATTAGGTGGTTACTTTTCTAGGATTCTTGAGCGTTTACTAAACGGAACGGTTTCTTTCATCATACTTGTGCTAAGTAACGCTAAAAGGATTTACTTATGTTTTTGATATGTTACTAAAGATTCAACGGAGGTTACAACAAGCTGAAACAAGCACAAATCTTTTATTTTTAGATGATTTTACTTATTAAAATATAATTAAAGCTGAAAATAAATACAACTATTAAGAGGTTTCTTTGGTTAGTTTTTTAACATAAGCTTTTGGTGATTCTTTATAGTGTTTTTTGAAAGTTGTATTAAATGAACTAGGCGAAGAGAATCCTGTCATATAAGCAACTTCTGATACGGTGTAATTTCCAGTTTTTATCAAAGCTATTGACTTTTTCAACCTAATGGAGTAAATGAGTTCCAATGGGCTTTGATTAATTAGGTATTTAAGTTTCCGAAATAGATGCACCCTACTTAGTCCAAGTTCTTCTGCAAGTTTCTCTACACTAAATTCCTGATTAGAAATATTTACTTCAATTATTTCTTTACATTTAATAAGTAACTCTTTTTCTCGATTATATGTAGGTGGATCAGAAGGTTGGATTGAAATGCTTTTTTCAAAATATTTTCTTAATCGTATTTGTCTCTTTAAGAGATTTTCCACTTTTGCAACCAATATATCAGAATAGAATGGTTTAAGAACATAATCATCAGCTCCAACATTTATACCTTTCATTTGATCGGATGTGGTTGTTTTCGCTGTAAGCATCAAAACAGGGATATGGCTTGTTTGAAAATTCCCTTTTATTTCTCTACAGAAAGTCAACCCATCCATTACAGGCATCATAACATCAGAGATAATTAGGGAAGGCTGTGATTTTTGGTTAGCAAATTCCAATCCCTCTTTACCATTGTTGGCAATAATTACCTTGTAATCAGAAAACAGTTCTTTAAGTAAATTTTGTATTTCCAAATCGTCCTCTACAACAAGGATTTCTTGAACATTCTCATTTTGAATTGAAATGGGATCTTCGGACTGTTCAAATGTTATTTGAGCAGTTTCATCTTCAACCTCTTGATGTGAAATATTAGCATGCGATATTGGCAACACCTGTAATTCTTCAACATAATTCAGGGGAATTTCAACTGTAAAAATACTGCCCTTTCCTTCTTCACTATGCACATAAATTGTTCCGCCATGAAGTTCCACTAGACTTTTTGTTAGTGCAAGTCCAATTCCCGTACCTCTGGAGGTCACTTCCGATTTTGCACGATAAAACCGGTCAAAAATATTTGGTAAATCTTCCTTTGAAATCCCAATACCTGTATCCTTTACTAAGATTAACAATTTATCCCTAGTAGTGGTACTTGTGATAACCAGTTCTATATGACCATGATTTTGAGTGTATTTAATGGCATTACTTAATAAGTTAGAAAGTACCTTGTTTAAAATATTTGGGTCAACCATTGCATTAAACTCAGACAAGTTTGTATTGAAATGGTAATCGATTTTTTTACTTTCGGCCAAAAAGGAAAATTCAGAAAATGTATTGTGGCAATAGTCAATTACTTGTAGAGACTTCGTATTCAACACAATACTGCCGTTTTCTATCTTTCGGAACTCAAGAAGGTCTTCAACAAGGTTCATTAGAGCCTTAACATTTCTTAAAATGGATACTCCGTGTTTCTTTACTTCTTCAATATTACCCTTTTTAATTTTTACTAATTTTTCAGCAGAAGGCAGAATTATTGTAAGCGGTGTTCTAAGCTCATGAGATATATCGGTAAAAAACCTGAGTTTTTCTTCGATAATTTTTTCAGCCTGAGATTTTTCAAGTTTTATAATCTCCAGTTCATGCTTTTTTCTGTCCCGAAAAGTCGTAAACCTTATTATTTGATAAATGGCAAATACAATAAAAATACCATATAAAGCTTTAGCTATTTTAGATAGCCACCATGGGTCTAAAATCTTGAATGAGATTGTTTGCTGATTTTTAGACCAAACCCCATCGCTATTAGCTCCTATCACATCCAACTTATAGTCACCTGGTTTCAAGCTAGCAAACGAGATATTATTGTTGTTGACTAAGTCTATCCAATCCTTTGTGATGCCCTCCAATCTATATTTAAATTTATTATTCTGTGGGTTAGAGTAATCATTAAGAAAAAAATCAAACGAAATATATGACCCATATTTAAAATGATAACCCTCGAGACTTTCCTTAAAATATTCATCTTTTCCTGGAGAAGAAACTGTGATAGACTTGATTGAAGTGGTTGGGGTAAATAAAATTTTGGAAACGCTTTCAGGCTTAAAAAAATTCAAACCTTTATTTCCTCCAAAATAAATATAGCCATTCTTGGACTTAAGAAAGGCTGTATTGTTAAATACCTCTCCCTGTAAACCATACTGTATGCCAAAATCTATTTTGGTTTCCAATTGGCTATCAAATTCATAAATTCCTTTGTTGGTAGATAACCAAAGAACACCAGACTTGCCTTCAATAATGGAAAAAACACCTGTACCGTCAAATACGTGTTTAGAGAAAGAGTATGATTGTTCATTGTAATTTTTCTCTAGTTTTATCAATCCGTTTAAGAGAGTGCCTATCCATATATTTCCTTGGGTGTCTTGTTGAATTGCTCTGATTGCATTTGAAGGCAATCTAAATTTCTTATCTGAATGATCTGTATGATAATGCTTGACAATACCATTTTTAGGTATATATTGAAGAAGTCCGGAATTTTGCGTTCCAATCCATAAATTCTGGTCATTATCAATAAATAAGCTCCTAATATTATCTTCTAAAGCAGGTACATGAATAGGCGGATTTCCAAAAGACTCTTTTTGGGGATCAAAAACAAACAATCCTTTAGTTGTACCAAGCCATAGTTGATTGTTTTTATCTAATATAATTGAATGTGTCGGTTTGAAATTATAATTTTTGAATACTTTTGATTCAGGAAAAAATTTACTCAAACCTTTTACAGTAGCCATCCATATTTCACCAGATTTTTGTTCGGCAAAACCTTCAACTCTATTGTCCCCAATGCCACTTATGTTGCTAGGTTCATGAGTAAAATGAGTTATGTGCTTTCTTTGGGCATCAATAATATTTATTCCACCTTGTCTGGTGCCAATATATAATTTTTTATCGCTACTTTCAAAAACAGCTAAGATACTGCTACTACTAAGCTTAAGCGGGCTACTGGTTGTATTCAGCAATCCAAATGTTTCCAATCTATGATCGTAAATATAAAAGCCTTCATCTTTTGTAGCTACCCATATAAGACCTTGAGAGTCTTGAGTAATACCTCTTATTTGATAAGCCCGAAATCCATTTTCATAAAGTGCTTTATTAGAGATAAACTCATAAGATTTACCATTCTTATAGAATATATAAAGTCCCCTAGAATAAGAGCCAACCCACATGCGACCCCAGTTATCAAGAAAAACATTATGAATCCCCATTCCTGAAAAATGATAGTTTTCATTTAGGAACTCATTGATTTCATACAATTGCTCTTCACTAAATATAAACAAGCCAGAACGCGTACCAATCCAAAGGTTGCCATCAACATCTTCATCCATAGAAGTAACCCTTCCCTGAGCCTCGTTTACTGGCCAGTAACCTATTTTTTTGTAAGTTTCACTTAATTTAAAAAGCCCCTTGTCAGTTCCTACAAAGTATTGACCAGATTTAAGTTGGTAAATGCAGCGAACCGCTGGATCTTTAGAATTCGTAAGCGGAATCCGTCTAAATCGATTGTTAGATTCAAGGAGACATAATCCTTGTCCGGTACCAATTAACAAATCGGCATTTTTATTTTTGAAAATTTGACAAATGTAATTACTCGGAATCGATGTAGGATTTTCTTCGTTATAAAATCGTAAGAAATCCGATTGCGAATGATTATTCAGCGTCTTTTTTCTCTTATTAAGCCCATCTATTGTTCCTATCCAAAGATTTCCCTCTCGGTCTTCACAAATACTATTAATTATATTACTCGAAATTGAATTCTCATTTTCCTGATTAAACTCATACTGTTTGAAACTTTTACCATCAAAAGAAACTAGTCCTTTATATTCAACTCCTAACCACATTAATTCCGATTGGTCTTGATATATAGTTTTTATTGTTTCACCAGGAATGCCATTATTACCATCATATTTTTTAAACCGAATGGCATTAGATTGCTCGAAAACCTGCCCTTCCACAGCAAAATTGGCAGAAATAGTAATTAGAAAGATTAGGCTAATTTTTTTTATTTCGAAATAATTCATTTGTATGAACTAAGGTTTGGGTTAGTAGGTAATTTACAAGCATATAATAACCTAAATTTAATAACTAGTTAAATAAATCTAATTAGAATAAAGGTGGATTTTTAAGGTCTGTAATAAATTTACAAAAATATCATTTGATTTATGAGAATTTCATAAATAATAATTGTAATCAGATATAAATTCCTAATTTAAGAGCTTATTTTATTTACAATTACATTGAAGTTTTTTATAAAACAAAACTGTTCAATTATAAGTAAATATTATTTAAGAAACTTGCAACAAAAAAGCCAGTTATAATATAACTGGCTTTTAAATTTCTATTAATTGGTTTTTAGTTTTTAATTATTTTGGAAACTTGAGTTCCTTTCTCTGAATCAACTTTTAATAAGTACACTCCCGAAGGAATTCCAGACATATTAATTGTTGTTTTATTACTCTTTATGCTTTCTTTCATAATAAGTCTTCCATCTAGACCAAAAAGAGACATAGTTGTGTTTAGTGATACCGTCGGCATTGATACAAAAACTTCATTATTGAGTACTGGATTTGGATATACCTTAACCCCTAATAAATTATTTTCATTAACACCTAAACTAATATCCACTTGATTTGAAGAAATCCCTAAACCACCCATAGCATTAGCTGCTCTAACCGTATAAACGCCTGTAGAAGTTCCTCCTGGAATAGCATAACTATTGCTAGTAACAAAATCTTGAAATACATTATCTTTAAATACAGCCCATCCTAATACATAGTTACTATCGTCCCAAGTTAATGTTGAGCCTGAAATTGATATTACAGGAGCTGGAGCTTGTTCGGTAGCAAGTGTTGGTTGCCAAGTATCACTACCTCCTAACACATTTTCTATAGTGTATTGGGCAGCTTCACTTTCATCTAATGTAGGGTCTAAGGTTACTGAGGTTGCATCTTTAGTATAATCTGTACGTCTTTGGCTTAAGTCTACTTCAATTCCAGAAGAAGACAAACTATTGTATTCTGCAAATCTGAAAGGAACCACATTCATTGGGTCTCCCCAAGCACCAGCGGTCGGTAAAATATTCATAGTGGTATTAATATAAACGACTTTAGGAGCATTATTCCAAGGTCTACCTAACCCATAAATTCCATTTTGTTGTGCATCACCATCAATGGTACAGTTGCTGAACACATAACCCCAATCAGAACTAGTAGCTGCAGCAGTTACAATACCGCCACCACCAGACGCTCTGTTTTCCATATACATCAGACAGTCGTTAAAGAAAATATCGCCATCTCCAAAGATATAATCTACGGTTCCATGAATTTCACCATTTTCCCAATATGTTCTTCCAGCACCTGTAAAATAGGTATCCTGATTACTTAATAATCTTATGTTTTTGAATATGTTTTTATCACCTTGATGACGTAAAGCTACGGCACGCTTTTCAGGGATGCCCAAGCGATAATCCATTTTATTAAGTAAAGTGAGGTCTTGCATGTATATATTATCAGCGTTAGAAGTAAAGTTGATTGTTGGTGTTTTGTCTATTCCTTCTTGAGCTTGAGTGGGATTGTTAAATAGTGTTACACCTTCAGTACTTTGTCCAATAAAAGAAATGTTAGGCAAACTGATGAATGTTTGTTGAGTTGCATCTCCCGTTGTAGTTCCTAAATCATAATCTCCATTAGGAAAGAATATATAGAACCTATTACCACTATTTTTTGCAGCATCTGCAGCGGTTAAAGCTGCTGCAAAATCACCATCTACACCCACAATAAAGTCATAAGCTCTTTTAGTTACAGTTGGTTTATCAAGTGTAGTAAACGAAATTGAAATAGCATCAGTTAGCGTATTATCCGCTAAATCTGAAATTACGTTACCCGCTAAATCAAAGGTGTAAGTGGTATTGTAGTCCAACCCTGAATAATTAAACGATATGGATTTGCCAAATACAACAGGTGTTAAATTTTTACCATTAAGAGTTGCTGTTGTGTTATTAGCAATTTTAATACGTTCATCAAAATTAAGTACAACTTTTCCTGTTGCTGAAGCACCTGTAGCATTGTTAGCAGGGACAGAGCTAGCAAGAACAGGAGCCGTACCATCATTAAATATGCTTTCTGTACCATAAACATATATGTCAGAAATAGAAGTGCCGTCGTTGCCACTTCCTAGCACAGATGATGTGTAATCTGGAATCCATCTTATATAAACTTCGGCTTGATTATTAGCAGCAGGAGGTAGGGTGAATGAACCATCAACCCATGTGTTTACAGTTGAAGTATCATAAGTTCCAATTTCGGAAAAATTAGTACCGTCTATTGAATACTCACATTTTTGAGTAGCATATCCTGAATAGCTAGTTAACATGGCAGCTTGAACACTTATGTCGGTATAATCAGTCGCATTAATTTTTATTTGATAATAGAATTTATCTGCTAACTGTTTCCAATTAATACGACAATTTTTACCGTACCAGATATTACCAGATAATTTAGAGAAGTTTAATCCTCCCGAAGTTGCTCCAGCAGCATCTCTTAGAACCAAAGTAGTTGCATCGTTAACAACATTTGATGAAAAATCGACGGTAACCACATCATCATAAAAATCCCATCCAACAATATAGTCAGCTGCATTATATGAAGCTGTTACAGTTTTATTGGCATCCATGGTCACAATAAGTTCACTATTGGTTTCACCTGTTCCCCAATTTGAAAAATTAAGAATTGGATTGCCGCTAGCGGTTAAAGTAACGTTAGTTCCTTCAACATACATTCTAGAACCGTTAACCATATTTCCAGCCGGAGAGATATTTACCATGTAGTCATTAGCACCTCCTTCAACCACAACATCCAAAGCATATGTAGTTAATGCATTGAAAACAGCCGTATAGCTTACATTATCTGTTACCGTTATCTCAAATGGATTATCTGTGGACACGGTAGCACCCAAATCGTCTTGCCATTCCACAAATTCATAACCAAAGTTGGCATTGGCGGTAAGGTTAACCACAGTGCCTTCATCAACTGTTGCTGGATTATCTGAAATTATTGCGCCACCTTCAGAAGGCGAAGCAGCCGTTGTAACCGTATATTGAGCAACATCGGCTATTGTGCCATTTAAAAGACCATCAATCTGAATATTAGCAAGCCATACATCTTTACCAGCTCCAAGACCATGGATATAAATTTCTAAAGTGGATTTACCACCCAAAGCAGGAATTGATAACCCCGTAACATCCATAGTAAAGGTATTGGTATCAGCAGCTTCACTGGCTAGATCACCATTTCTGGCAGGTTTAACGTTTATAGCGATAGGATAAGATGTGCCATTTGAATCTTTCCAATAGACATCAATTAAACCAGTACCCGTTCCATTTCTTTGGCAGTCGAAAGTTATATTTGTTGGTGTAAAATCTAAGCCTGTAAGTGGCGTAAATTCGAAACCGATTAAATTGTTTGCGTTATTTCCTCCTGGCGTAGTAGCACCTGTATTATTTAAAAACGAAGTGTAATCTAATGTAGGGTTGCTTCCTGTTTTTTTTCCATTATATGAATAGTTGCTTCCTACAGTAACATTGTCTGGTTTATAGTAAGCAGCTTCGGTATAAGTTGCTGTTTGACCAGCAGTACCCAAATCAAAAGCCCAATCAATAGTAGAAGCGGTATCTGTTGGTAGGGTAGTAGAGGTACCTGATACTTTAAAGGAGTCTATATAAAAATAATTACCTGTTGTTCCACCATTTTGTACCCCTATTAATCTTACCAATACATTGGTTTTGTTTTTGGCAACAATATTCAATTGAGCCGTTTTAAGTGTCCACCAACAACAGTTACCGCTGGCTTGACCTGCTGATGCCCAACTAGTGCCTCCGTCAACAGAATAATATACAGCAAGAATATCTGTTTCAACATTTTGAGTTGTATAAGAAAGATCTAACTTAATCTCTTTGTATCCTGTTGTAGGGAACGAAAATTGAAAATAATTAGCGTGATTTGCAGAGTTTGTAAAATCTGCAGGAGCAACAATACCTTGTAACCTTGCGGAATTATGATATGTTGTTGTGTTCTGATATACATTTTTAATTTGCCCTCCCTGAGCAGGAACCATTGACATTTCGTAATCGGTTAGGGTTCCATCTGAGCTATTGGGATAAAAAATGTCGTTTGAATTAACCGAAATATCTAACCCGTCAGCGGCACCTCTAGCGGTTGCATTTGGAGTGTAACTATAAGGTCCAGTACCGCTTTGATCATAAGCATAATCAAATGTCCATTCAGCAAGCGTTGTTTGTGCAACCAATTGCAAGCTTGTTCCAAAAAAAACAATGAAAAAAGCAAAATAAGACCAATGCTTTTTTAGGTATAAAGTTGAATTCATAATGTAATAATTTAGTTTAGTAATATTTAATTTAGTTGTTATTGTATAATAAAACGCTACCGGTTTTATAGCGAAGACTAAAAAAACCTGCTTTTTAGGGAACAAAAAACTTTGTTGTTTGTGTGCCTTCTTGAGATGCTACTTTACCAATATAAATGCCTTTGGTTGTGGGTGATTTAATAATCAATAAGTCTTCACCATTATTTTTATTGGTCGATTTATATATTAACCTTCCTGTTAAATCATAGATTGAAACTTGACTATTCATGGGAGCATTTTTTATTTTAATAAAACCATCCTCAACTATCCATTTTACTTGATTTTCTAAAGGTTTTTCTAAAGAAAGAGTAGGAGTGGCTACGCCGTGAATATTAACATCTGCCAGACAAATTGTTTTTCCTGTAGCTTCACCGCTATACCAAGGATAAACTCTTAATTTTAAGGTTTCTCCATAAGCGAGTGTTAAAGTGGGGAATTTTGAAACGGCATACATGGTATTAGATGTCATACTTGAAAACTCTTGAACTACAGATGTGGTTGCAAAATTATCTTTAGAATAAGAAATACGGCAACGCATGCCACTACCACCTGCTCCACCAACATATAAGCTTATTTTATCGATATTTAGCTCTGTTCCCTCGCTTGCAGAAATTCCAAACTGAATATAACGGGTTGATACTTCATCAATCTCTCCTGCAGGCCAAACATCTCCATCAAGTAGGTTTCTTTGTGTTTTTCTTGTGGTGTCATAACCGCTTTCTACCGGCCACGTTGTATTTGAATTTGGGGCAGAATACCGCTGCACATACATGTTGCTATGAGACTCATCCAAAGGAATGGCAGGTCCTTCTAAAACATAACTATCATCTGCTGATAGTTCCCAAAGAAGGTTTACTTCAGTACCTCCTGTTAACTCAATAAAATTGGCTGTTAAAGGGATTTCTTTGGTAACCGTTCCGTTAGTTGCAGTAAGTGTTCCTTCTTTAGTTCCTCCTACTGACTGAGATACTGAAATATAAAATTTTGAGAATTCAAGGTTATTGTTTACATAATCCATGGTTATGGAAGAAGTAAAAGTATCTGTTTTATTGGCTGCTATTAAAAAACCATCACTTACTGAAAGTGTAAATGTTCCTGAGGCTGGCTCAAGATCAAAACCTGTAATGGTAAGTTCTTTTGTAAGTGTCTGTCCGGTATATGCATCTCCAAAATCACAGGCGCTGGGATTAATCAATACATCCGTTGATGTATTTATATAAGCTGCCAAAATGTTTTGATTGGTCATTTCCTGAGCACATAATCTGGCAACTAATGTTGCTCCCAACGCATTGGGATGTGTAGAATCGGAAGACACAAAAAGTTGAGCAGTAGCTTCAGCATCACCATAAGATTCAAGCAACCCTTTTGTTAATGTGGTCAAGTCAATAAGTTGAACACTCTTTTCGGTAGCAACTTCTTGCATGGCATAGCTATAATCATAGGTGTGATCTGTTTCAGGAACACCAAAGTTTTCTCCTAAATCATGACGTCCTTTACGGGTAATGGTACCACCACTAAAATATTTTCTGCACATCGCTGTTGCTAAAATAGGTGTAGCACCTAACGCACGCGTCTCGTCAATATATTTTCTAAGATATTCCTTATAAGTTCCTTGAGCAGTGGTTCCACGATAATCAGTTCCATTTATTGGGTTATTGGGGTCGGTTCCACCATCTAAACCGTTATTTTTCTCATCATTGTGAGCAAATTGAATTATTACATAATCACCAGTTTCTATTTGTTGTTTTACAGTAGTCCAATAAGGTGATTCCAAATAAAAACTTTTGCTACTAGCCCCACTTTTTGCACGGTTGTTAACAACGACTTCAGAAGTAAAAAATTGTTGGAACATCATGCCCCAACCTCTTTTATCTGTAGTATTTTCGTCATAATCGGCCATAGTAGAATCACCAATGGTATGGAGGGTAATTTGTGCATCGGCAGAAATAACGTTGCAAAAAGCAAAAACACCAATAAATAATTTTAATAATGAATTCATTTTTTTTTTTTTTTAAGTTTGGTAATGAAGTATCTAGAATTAAAAGATACTTCACCACCTTATATATTTAAGGAAAGTAAAACTTCCAAGTTTAGTTTTTATAAATCTTGATAGCACCTATTTTGCCGTCTAATTTAAAACGAACAATATAGATACCGGATTTTAACCATTTTAAATCTATTTCTTGAGTAGAATTAGTTTGATGGACACGTTGCCCCATCATGTTATAAATCTCAAGATTTTCAAGATTACCTTTTACTCTCAGTATATTGTATTCTAAAAAAACTTTATCATCTACACTTAAACTAGAGTCAACCGTAATCGAACCTGTTCCAGAAAGTAAACCAGGGTGTGTTGAAGCGTTATACGTGCCGTTTCCAAGCGGCGTTCCGTTCAAAGTAAATTCCTTAACTATAACAGCAACGTTTAAGACTGCTGAAGCAGAGCCTGTTATATTCATTTTCAAAACATCTCCTGCACATTTTGCGTGATTAAAGATAGCTTTATTATTAACTGCCAAATCAATTAATCCATTTCCAAAAGCATTTTCAACCAAACCATTAATAGCAGATGAACCACCTGCATTTGCTGCAGGAACCGTTAAATCCCATGTGCCAGTAAATCCGCTATTATCACCACCTAAATTAGCAGTAGCGGTATTATCCACAGTTCTTGTATTACGCACAATCACTTTATAATTTCCAGTAAAAGTTCCTGGTAAATTCATAACACTACCAGCAACATTGGAGCTATTCATAAGTAAAGAAATATCGCCTTCTAAAATGACATCAGCAACTAAATAAAATCCAGTACCACTCGTAGCGTAAGAAATATTGGTTCCTTGATACATGGTAACAGGTCCCAAGCATTTTGAATTACTAGTATTGTTTCTTAGACGGATACTGCCTCCATTTTGCACGTACATATCACCAGAAAACAAATTACCTTGTGCTTCAATAGTTACACCATCTACAATGACCTTTTCTCCTGCTTCAGGTAATAACGCCGGTGAATAATTGTTAGCAACATCCCAATTCCCTCCAAGAAATGTGAATTCACTTGGTCTTCCTATAATAATTTTACCAGTACCACTAATAGTTGATGGATTTGTATTTGCATCATACTGACCAATGTTTTTTATAACACCGTCAATATACCATTCACTAATAGTTATATCTTGGTTTAGTACTAATTGTGCCGTTCCTTCCGTATAAAGTGCCGTGTTAACATCAATGGCATTACTTACATCAATAGTTAGCTTACCATTAGTTTTTACGGTTATTTTTCCAGAGGTTCCTAATGCACTTTCTGTTTTAGCTTGTAAATCCCCAGCTTCAACAACCACATCTCCAGTAAAACCAGTATTAGTATTGTTGAGTTGACATATACCAGCACCTATTTTTGTAATTTGGTGCACACCAATAATAGCAGCTGTAACATCAAGATTATTTGAAGCATCAATGGTCACTTCTCCTTTAGTTTTTATGGTGCCTGATAATGACACACTAGCAGAAGATGAAATTGTTGACTGGTTAAGCGTTAATAAAGTTACCGAACTATTTACTGAAACATCGATAGTTGCTCCATTTACTAAATTTAAATCAGCAGCGAAATTTCCACCATTAGCATTCAAGGTTATACTGCCGTCAACATTTGCAGCTTCTGAAATTGCTGGTACACCATCAGGATCCCAGTTATTAGCTTCTAACCATCCATTGTTAGCGGCTCCACCATCCCAATTATATACTGTTACTGTTGGCGCTATTGCTGTAGGATCCCAATTATCAGAACCTGCCAATACAATTTCTGGCTCGTACAAATCAGCTTCATTTTGATCGACCATGGCTCTTAGTCCTGCCCAATTAGCTCTATTACTCATATCAGCACCTGCTCCAGTATTCATCCATTCATATAAATGAAGATCTGTACTTGTATCTGAATATGTCATATTCCATTTATCTCCCCAACCTTCTGGATGAATTTTATCAGTCATATTACAATATAACCAGGCTACTTTTGGGTATTCATGCCATGGACGTCCAAATCTAACTAATGCTCCATCATCTCCTGCTCTAGGGCTATTAGTCTTATAAGTTAAGTTACACTCGTAAAAAACGAAGCCGTAATCTTGATTGATTGTAGTAGAAGGTGCTGTAATCCAGCCACCGCCATAACTTCTAATCTCACATTTGTTGAAGAATCCCACGCCACGTCCATAAATATAGTCTGTTCTACCTTCAATAACGCAAGTCTCAAAATAGGCACGAGAGGTTTCAGCCATCCAAAAGTAAATGGTGTCTTGATATGCCAATATATCACAATTTACAAACACATTTCGATCCGCCTGAAGTGTTATAGCCTGTGCTTGACCAATTGGTGCCGCGGTATTTTGAATGGTTATATTCTCTGCTCTAAAATCGTTGGCTTGAATGGTCAGTGTCGCGGCTGTTCGCACGAGTTCACTATTACTAGACCAGAGTGCTACTTTATTATCTGGACAAAGACCATCGCCTCCATCATTACAATTATAGATATCGTAAGAAATAATGGTTTCTTCCCTACTTTCTCCAATTAGCGTTATATTTGTTTTGTTAGCAGGTATAATTAATTTTTCTTGATCGTAGAGACCTCGTTTTACATATATTATTGTAGGCGTACCCGCAGGAACGGCATCAAATGCGGCTTGAAGAGAAGTAAAATCTCCTGTTCCATTAATATCCACAACAATATCTGGACTAAAGTTTTGTGCAAATGATAAATAAGAGAATAATAGACCAATAAATAAAAGGCCAAAGCTTTTAATTGATTTCATAATAAGAAGTAGTTTTATTTTATATAGTTTAGTTTAAATGGTCAAATACATTACAACGTAATGCAATCGATTACAAATTTAAATTATTACTTCATTTATTATATGGTCAAATTACAATAAGAAAGGTGTCAAATAACAAAAACGCTTTTAGTTATCATAATACATTGTGATAAAAAAACAAACTCAAAATTCTCGAACAATGTTTAGGACTACTGCAATCAAACAACAGAATACCTAAATAATCGATTGAAATTATTAATGATTTTGGATATTTACATAAAAAAAAATCTTAAAAAGATTAACTATTTAAAAGTTAATAATCCAGTTGTTTTAAAACTATTGCATATTTATAACCTATTCACTATTAGGGTTGTTTTGTGAATTATTCTAATTTTGCTAAAACGACCTTATAATAAGAAATAATTTCAATGAAAATACTAGGGAAAATATATTTATTTATTCTAATAGCTTTTTTGCTACCATATAATATAACGGGGCAACAAAATTTTTCAGTGGAACATTTTTTGGTTGAAGATGGACTTCCTCACAATATAATAAGCCAAATCATTCAAGACAAAAAAGGATTTATTTGGTTGGCTACTTTTAATGGTCTTAGCAAATATGACGGCTATACTTTTCAAAACTACAAAACGCAATCATCAGATAAAGTTTTAATGAAGGATAGCCGCATCGATAAAATTACGGAAGATACATATGGCCGTATTTGGATAAAATCTAATGCATATGAAACATTTACATACTGTTTCGACCCTAAAACAGAAACCTTTTGGAGCACTGAGCTAATTCCTAATATACCAAAAGAAGGATTCACACAAAGTAAGATAAAAGTAAATAAATCTGGACTGGTGTGGCTACTTTCTGAAAGTGATGGATGTATTTTGGTTTCCGACTCTTTATTTTCAGCCAAAATATATAATAAAAAAGCTAATACACTCAATGCATCTGCTGTTCATAATGTTTATGAAGATAATCATAATAATTCATGGCTTTTAACGAACAATGGCTTAACACTTATTAAATCGGGTAATTTAAATGAACCTATTAATTACTTTTCAAACCAAACAGGAAAAGCTATTTCTTTCTTTACCGCTGTTGGACTAGACGATGAAATTTGGTTTGGAGGATCTAACGGAATAATAGCCAAGTATTCAAAAAACGGACACACTTTTAGAACACAAAAACTGGAATTGGATGCTGATATTACTTGGATGACTAAACTGAATGAACAGACAGTTATTGCTTTAACAGACCAAAAAGGCTTTTGTACCATTAACATCCACAGCGGAAACATTCAATTCTATAATTCTAAAACCCAACCAGGTCTTGTAACCAAGAACATGGCACCTGTTGCCGTTACACAAAATAGTCAACTATGGTATACAAATAATCAAGAAACAGGTATTTATCTTTTTGATTTTTCTAAACAAAAATCTTATTACTACCCACCTATTTTGGAAGGATTAGCAAGACCAGCTAGACCTACAAGACCTTATGTTATTACAGATTATAAAGGAGATATTTGGGTACAACCTTATGGGGGTGGGTTTTCAAGATTTAATCCAAGCAATTATGAACTTATTCCATTTAAATACAGTGGTTATTTTCCCAAGGGTAATTATACAAATAATTTTGTCTCCGCTTTTTTTGACAAGCAAGGAAATTTATGGTATAGCAGTGAATCAGCAGGTTTAGTGAAAGTTGTGTTTAGTGAAAACAATTTCAAAACATCTAATGTAACCAATAAACTAATCCAGTCATCTACGAAAGATGTGAGGTCTATTTTTCAGGATAAAACTGGGAATATCTGGGTAGGTAACAAACAAAGTCAAATAGTTATTTTAGATAAAAATTTAGATAAAATTGGGAGTCTTTCTCTCTCAGGGAAATTAAAGGAAAATTCTCAATGGAATAAAGCTGCTTATAGTATCATGCAAGACAATCAATTGAACGTTTGGATTGGTACTCGTGGAGACGGACTCTATAAATTAATACCACAAGATGATCCGCTAACTTATAAAGTAATTAATTATAAAAGCGATAAATTAAACCCATATAGTATAACAAGTAATGATATCTATTCCATTTTTCAAGATAAAAATAATCGTATTTGGATAGGAACTTTTTATGGTGGTGTCAATCTTATAGACACCAATGAGCATGGAGAGACGCAATTCATTAATTATAAAAACAAATGGAAATCTTACCCTATTGATGATTTTGATAAAGTACGCTGTATAAAACAAACCCCAGAAGGACTTCTGTGTGTTGGAACAACCAAAGGGTTACTTGTGTTTAACCCCAACAATGTTTTAAGTACGTCTTCTGCACTAAATAAATATGAAATTGGGGTTGATAATACTCATATAGGGTTAAATGGTAATGACATTATAGATATTTGTATCACAAAGAAAAAGGAAATTTTTATAGCGACTACTTCTGGAGGTGTCAGTAAAGTCGTTAAAAAAGATGCTTTTGGTTTTCCTGTAACATTTAAAAGTTATACAAAAAAGAACGGTTTGCCTTCGGATAATATTCTTTCGTTATTGGAAGACCCTGATGGGAAAATATGGATAGCAACTGATTACAACTTATCACGTTTTAATCCTGATCAGGAATTTTTTGAGGTTTTTCATGAAGTAAAACCAATTATTTCTAATTTCAATTTTTCAGAGGCTACAAGATTGCAATTAAGTTCTGGCGAATTGCTATTTGGATATTCAGAAGGCATTTTACATTTCTTTTCAGACCAAATAAAGACGAATAATTTTGTTCCTTATTTAGCAATATCTAATCTTCAACTTTTTAACAAAACAGTTTCAATTAGCAAAGACTCTCCTTTAAACGTATCTATTGATAATTGTAATGAATTGGTTTTATCACATGATCAAAATTTCTTTACTATTGAATTTGCAGCACTAGATTATAAAAACCCAGTAAATATTAATTATGGATATAAGTTAGAAGGATTTGATAAAAATTGGAACTATACCCAAAAGCATGGGATGGCAACCTATACCAATGTGCCCAAAGGTAACTATGTTTTTAAAGTAAAATCAACCAACAACCAAGGTATTTGGGCAGACAATGAGCGTCAACTCCCCATAACCATCAAACCTTCCATGTGGAATACACGTTTAGCTTATGCTGTATATGCTTTGGTTATAATAGCTATTATTCTATTTATCAATTATATTATAATTACAATATACAGATTAAGAACCAATGTGAAATTAGAAAAGGAAATGTCTAATATGAAACAAAAATTTTTCATAGACATCTCTCATGAATTACGCACTCCCTTAACCCTAATTTCTTCACCAATAGAATACTTAATAAATGATAACAAAACACCCGAAACAATAAAAAAGCAACTTTCTTATATAGCCCATAGTTCCAATAGACTGCAAAGACTCGTTAATCAAATTTTAGATTTTCGTAAAATTCAGGATACCGGACTTAAAGTTTCTAAAATAAGTATTGCTGAGTTTGTTAAAAATGTTTTTAATGATTTTATTGAGGTTGCTAAGGGACAAGAAATTGATTTTACTTTTCAGAACGATGCCGGGGATGCTAAAATCTGGGCTGATAAGGACGCTCTTGAAAAAATTATAATGAATCTTCTATCTAATGCCTTTAAATATACGCCAAAAGGAAAGTCTATTAATGTCCAAATTACGAAAAACAAAAAACAAGTAGGTATCCATTTTATTGATGAGGGGATTGGAATTCCAAAAGAAAATCAGAGTAAATTATTTACTCGGTTTGTTTCTTTTGGTGACAAGAGTAATAGTCCTAGCACAGGAATCGGTTTATCCATGGTAAAAGAACTTGCTGAAAAACATCAGGCTAAATTGTATTTTGAGAGTGAACCAAATAAAGGAAGTTCTTTTTCTATATTTTTTAAATTAGGTAAAGAACATTTTTCAAATGATGTTGAGTTCATAAATGAAGAAAAAGAATCGGAATCTAATTTGGTAATACCACCAAAATTATCTGCAAGGGATAATCAAGAAAAAATTCGGATTTTGGTTGTTGAAGATGAACCAGAGTTACGATCATTTATTAAAAGTATTCTTGAAGACACATATCATGTTATAGAAGCTGAAGATGGCGATATAGGTTATAAATTGACTATTAAAGAACATCCGGACTTTATTGTCAGTGACATTATGATGCCAAAACTAAATGGCGTTGATCTTCTAAAAAGGATTAGGAACAATATTGAAACCAGCCATATTCCAGTAATTCTACTTACTGCAAAAGCTAATATAGAAAGTAAACTTGAAGGCCTATCTTATGGTGCGGATGATTATATTACCAAGCCATTCAGTGTGTCTTACTTTATCGCTCGAATTGAAAACCTCTTAAATCAAAGGAAACGATTACAAAATATTTTTGGTGTTTTAGATAAAAACGAGTTCAAGAACTTCAAACCTATGCCTTGTTTAATCACAAATCAAGATGAAGAAATAATGAAAAAAGTCATGCTTGTAATAGAAGAGAACATAGATAATAATAATTTTTCAGTAGAGGAATTAGGTTCTAATGTTGGACTTAACCGAACTACACTAGGGAATAAAATAAAAAGTCTGACTGGATATACACCTGTCGAATTCATTAGAGACATCAGAATAAAGAGAGCTGCTCAACTCATAGTTGGTAGCCAACTATTAATAAAAGAAATTGCCTTTATGACAGGGTTTTCGGATATGAAGTATTTCACCAAATCCTTCAAAAATAAATATGGTGTTGCTCCTACGAAATATCGAAAACAAAATAAGTAGTTATCTGGAATTACACCTTTATTAGCACAGAAAATTTAAGACTGTTTGTTACTAGTCCACATTCGCTCCATGTTTTCGGGCAAGCTTCTATCTAAAAAAACACACCCAAACCGTAGACGAACAAAACCTAAATAAATAAACCGTACCTTTGCTGCTTAATAAAATTAGAGGTGATGTTTATAATATAGATTGTCATCTCAAAATGTCCCACAAAAAGGACTCACCAAACAATTTATATGCAATTCAACCAATTAGGCTTATCCCAAGCCTTGCTAAAAGCTATTAGCAAAAAGGGATACACTACCCCAAGTCCCATACAACAAAAAGCCATTCCACCCATATTACAAGGAAAAGATGTATTGGCAAGTGCCCAAACGGGTACGGGCAAAACAGCAGGTTTTACATTACCATTGTTACATATTTTATCTGAAAACCCAAAAGAAAAATATCGACCCATTCGAGCCTTGATACTAACGCCCACAAGAGAATTGGCAGCACAGGTATATGCGAATGTTAGGGAATATAGCGAGTTTTTAAACTTGAAAAGTGCCGTTATTTTTGGAGGCGTTAACCAAAACCCACAAGTAGCCACCATGCGCCAAGGGATTGATGTGTTGGTAGCCACACCAGGACGTTTGTTGGATTTAATTAATCAAAACCACATATCACTGAAGCGTGTAGAGATTTTGGTTTTAGATGAAGCCGACCGTATGCTAGACATGGGTTTTTTGCGCGATATAGAACGTATCATTAAAATAATGCCGGAAAAGCGCCAAAACTTAATGTTTTCAGCAACTTTTTCACCTGATATTAAAAAATTGGCACATGGCATTTTAAACCATCCCGTTCAAGTTGAAGCAACACCTGAAAACACCACGGTTGATGCCATTACCCAAAAAGTATATAGAGTGGCCAAAGGTTTAAAAACCGATTTGATTATTAAGTTGATATCAGATGGAAACTGGAAACAAGTATTGGTATTTACCCGCACCAAACATGGAGCTAACAAACTGTGTGAAAAAATGGGTAAAGCAGGCATTAAAGCTGCTGCCATACATGGTAATAAAAGCCAGGGCGCACGAACCAAAGCATTGGGTGGTTTTAAAAATGGCAGTGTGAGTGTGTTGGTAGCGACTGATATTGCAGCACGTGGTTTGGATATTCCGTTATTACCACATGTTATTAATTTTGAATTGCCCAATATTGCTGAAGATTATGTACACAGAATTGGTAGAACCGGTAGAGCAGGAGCCAGAGGTGAAGCACTTTCGTTGGTAAGTGCTGATGAAACTACTTATTTAAGGGATATTGAAAAATTGGTAGGAATAAAAATCCCTGTTGAAATAGTAGAAGGCTTTGAACCCGACCCGAACGCTTCTACCGAACCCGAAAAGCGCCAACAACGTGGTGGAAGAGACCGTTCTAGAAACAACGAACGTTCTGCTAACAGCAATACCCAAAAAAATGATAGCAGCAGGCGCCCAAAACGCAATAACGAAAGAAGACGAAACGATAGACGAAGTTAATAGGTATGACGCCCAGTTTAAAAGCTAAAATTATTGAAGTTTGTAATGAAAAAATAAAAGCTAAAGGTGAAAACCTCGGTCTATCTTTTTATGCATTTTTTGCGAATAAAAATGACAATCCCGAGTTGCTTATGGAAGCTGCTACTTGGTGGATAAAAACCCATAAGTTAGACCATTTTGAAAAGGCGGTAAAAATTAGAGATTTAGTACATGGAACAGCAACCAAATAATCCTTTGCACGGCATAAAGCTGGAACAAATTATTAACGATTTGGTGGCACATTACGGTTGGGAGTATATGGGGCATACCGTTAAAATTAATTGTTTTATAAGCAATCCTACGGTTAAGTCGAGCCTAAAGTTTTTAAGAAGAACACCTTGGGCAAGAACAAAGGTGGAAGCCATGTATTTGAATATGTTGAAACAAAACGAAAAGAAAAAAGGCTCAAGTTAATTACTTGAACCTTTTGCTTGATATAAATAATAACTAATTAATCTTCACTTTCTTCTTGTTTTTTCATGCCTTCACCTTGGCCTCTACCTTTCATTTTGGATATAGCGGTTTTGAACTCTTCTAAAGTTACAGCACCATTAGCATCGGCATCCATAGCAGCAAATCTTTTTTCTTGAGCTTCAGGAGTAACTTCTCTTTTAGTTTTACGGGCTTTCAGTTCATCTAAACTAACAGAACCATCTTTGTTTGTGTCTAGTGCAGTAAACATTTTTTCAGGGTCTGGTTTTTGTTTGTCTTGAGCGTTTACTTGAGAAAAAGCTAATAAAGCAAATGAGAATAAAGCGAATTTTAAAATTGTTGTTTTCATTATTTTAAAGTTTTAGATTGTTATTATCCACTATGACTCTAAATTTCAAAAAAGGTTTAATAAGGTGTTGGTTTACAGTTTTATTAGTTTTCCGTTATAGCTACCACTGTCGGTTTTAAGTTGGTATATATACAAGCCACTGGGTAATGTTATATGGTTCCACTCAATGGTGTTTAAACCAGTTTTAATTGCTCCGGTATAAACAACATCCATTAATTGACCGTTGAGGTTATAAATAGATAACACAAGGTTTTCAGATAATGATGTGTTAAAAGTAAATGTGGCACTGTTTTTTATAGGATTAGGATAACATTTGACTGACGTACCAAATTGAGGGGTGTCGTTTTCAGTAGAAAGTAGTGCGCTACCGGTTTCAAGTTTTAAAGTATCGTACATTAAACCGCCTCTATTGCCAACGCTTGTCATTTTAAATTTAATAGTGTTGTTTCCAATAACCAAATTAGATGCAGGAAAGGTTAACTTTTTCACTTCATGTCTGCCTCCCAGTACAGCACTTCTATATACCGAAGCATCGTTTCCAAAAGACCATGTTGTGGTTTTTACATCATTAACATACACTTCAACATTGGGGTTTCCTGTTGCGCCTGCAATTGAAACAGTTAGGGTGGCATTACCAGATAGCGGCGTACTGTTATTAAAAGCCACTGTCCACATACCGGTTTTTGTTTGCGCGTAGTACCAATCTGTTTCAGGGATGCTAGTGCCTATGTTATAGGTTAAATTGGCTGGAGGTAAATCGTATAAACCATAAGCACGGGGTAAATCGCTCATGTTAAAGCCCTCGGTCAATCGGTCGTTTTCTCCAATTCGCCATAAAAGGTTTTCGTATTTAGCAGGAGTCCAATCAATGGTGCCCAAATTCATATCACTACCAGAAACAGTAATATTGTCCAAGGTAAAGGTGTCGGTAATTTCCCCTTCGGTAGCATATGCGTATAAGGAGTACTGGCCTGGGCGAACATGGGGTATTGTAAATTGCCCATTAGCATCAGTTTTAGACCAGAACATATAATCGGTTCCTTGGTTATAAAGGCTAACACCCGGTTTTGCCAATACAACTTGCAGTTTATCAGGGGAAAGTCCGTTTGGAATATTAATTTGTCCAGATACAGCCGTTCTATCCACAGGAAAAAGCGGATTGGTAAACCATTGATAAGGCCATTGCGCTTTTTGAAGTGCGGCTTGCTGTTTGGCATCGGCTACCATTTCGCTATGTGTATTACCAGAATTAACATAAATAAAGAAGGGTCCATATATTTTATCAACACCTGTTGAGTAATATTGAGACGCAGCACCAAAATGTTCGCCTTGTAACATTTGTAAAACTAATGGGGTTTTATTGGTGGCGTGTACGGTTAGTTCTTGTTTCATAGGGCCGCCATTCGTGTATTCGTTACTGGCAGCAATGGCCCAAACACCTTCATTATTAGACATGATGCCATGCACATTATCTCTATCTATATAATTTGCCCAATTATATTTTGTGTAAACAGAACCATCTGGTAATTGATAGGTGGCATCCATAATAGGGCTGCCATCTACAGCTTTCATAACGGCTGCCGTAGGCAGTTCTCCTTGCATACTTTCGGTAACATAGCCATAGTTAAATAAGTTGGGGTCTACACGGTACACCAAGCGCATTTCTCGCAATCTAATTTCTGTTGGGGTTCCTTTTACAACGACATAGCTGTAAATACCGCTTTCTCCTTTTTTTATAACATAACCCTGCTCAACAAGTAAGGTGCCCGATGTTTTGGAGTAAACCACTTCAGCATAATCATCGTTTTGTTTTTCAAGTCTTACGCTATTGGGGCTTAATTCACTATAAGCACTTTGGTCGTTATAGCTAAAGTAAAATTTACCGCCATTGGCCACAAGGTTTTTGCCATTATAAATTAACGAGGTTACTTGGCCGTTGCTATTTATGGCTACAGAAACAATGCCATTATTCATGCTGGCAGTTCTATTGCCGGTATCTACAGATGCCGATACGTTTGCTTGTGCGCCTAATGTATGCCCAGATATTATTAGGCAAAGAGTATAGATGATTTTTTTCATGTGATAGGACTAGCTTATTTATTAGGAGTTTAGAACAATTAAAGCTTGTTGATACGTTTAATAATGTGTCTGTTAAAATTAGAGACCTTAATTAGGTAAACACCAGAGGAAAGCCCTTGCATATCTATAGATTGCTTAGAGTTTTTTAAAAGCTGGTTTACAATTAAACGTCCTGTACTGTCGTATAATTGAATTCGTGCATTTTCTGCAATAATTTCTTTCAGTTCAATTATAACTAATGAACTGGTAGGGTTAGGGTATAGGCTAAAATTAGATTCTGGTATGGTTTGGGCTACCGATAGTTTTTCACCAGCACAAATATCCAATCTATCTAAATTAGCAGCTCCAGAATCGGTAAGCGATGTAAACCTAATGGTGTTATTGCCTTGGTTTAGGTTTAAAGTGAAATTGGCATCTAACCAAGTTGTCCAAGCTCCAGTATTAGGGAACCCTAAATTATTAATTTGTGTATTGCCATTAACGGATACGCTTTGTGAGCGGTCTACAGTACCTCCATTGCCATAGCGAAATCTAAGATTGTAATTGCCTGCAGCAGGAACATTAATGATATATTCGCACCATTCTCCAATGGCATTGGTTGTGTTTACAAATCCAGTACCGGTAAAGCCAGCATGGTTACTGTCAATAGTGCCAGAACTAATAGTACCATCTTCGGCTTGGTATTCTACCCAAGAGCAGGTATCATCACACGGTGCTGTGCCAGTATTGCCTCCAGAGCAAACTCCACAGCCATCAATACTTGCTGTTCCGTTTTCTACACCATTACAATCGATAACGCAAGCAGTTAAACCAGTATTTCCTTCAACACAAGTATCACAATCGTCTATATATGCTGAGCCTAGGTAATCGCCGTTACAATCATCACCCATTTTACCAACACCAGTCCATTGTGGAACTAAAGTTTTTACATCTGCTGTGTTTGTTGTTAGCACGGAAGCGTATTCGTAAGGGATATCAGCTACACAATCATTAGGAAAAGGTCTTGAGGCTTGACTTACTATGATGTTATCAATTCTTTCCGTGTTACCTGGCGAATCTGAAGGCGTGTAAATAGCATAATGCAAAGCTTCGTAATAATTCTTTTCAACACGAACACAAGTGTTGGCTCTAATCTCGGTAGCATCTGTTGCACCAACTATATAATTATTAAAAAAGTGTCCAGTAGCTCCTCTATACATGGGTACACGTAACAAAACCTTATTGTAATAGTTGTGGTGAAGTGTTACTTTACGATCTGCCCAAAGGTCAGTATCACTAGCACCTACTAATCCTCCTTTATGATGGTCGTGAAGGTAACACCAAGAGATTGTTATAAACCCAGTAGTACCTTTAATGTCTATCAATCCATCGTATAAATCTTTGTTGGTTTGTATGCTTGGGTCTTCAGAGAATATTTCGCAATGGTCTATCCATATATTTGTTGAAGTACCACTAATAGAAACGCAGTCACCACCATTTACAAGAATTTGTGGCTGCCCATTATCGCCAGTTGATGAGTACACGCCAGGAATATCTACACGAGTAGTTACTCCAATAAGTGATATTTTTAAATTTTGAATAATAACATTGTTGTGGTTGGCAATTTCTAGACCAATACCGTTTAAAAAAGCATTGTCTCCTATGCCAATAATTGTTTTGTTGGATTTTATACTTATTCTACCACCATTGGCACCGTTAGAAATAGTTCCTTGAACCATAATTGTATAAGGAGTAGAACTTTCGGCATAAGTTTTTAATTCAGCGTAAGAGGTCGCAGTAACGGTAGAGCCACTTTGTCCTCCTGTAGTTCCTCCATTTTCAGTTGCAAAGCCTACTAAATTAAAATTAGGTTGGGCTTGTAATGAAGGAGAAATGATGGTTAGAAAGGCAATAGAAGTTAATAATAGTAATAGTCTTTTCATTTTTAGTTAGTTAAACATGCAATTTCAAAACTAAGAAAAATGAAATAATTAAGAACGTAAAATTGTACCAATAAAACATGAATTTTATATTTTAATGTGATATAAAAACTTTATTATTTACAAAAACCAGATTATTTTTTGTGAAAATATTGATTATAAATGTTTCACGCCTTCATAAACAACAATAGCTACAGCGTTTGCCAAGTTTAAACTTCTAACATGTTCACTGTAAAGTGGTATTTTGAAAAGTTTATTAGCATGTTTTTCAATAATCGTTTTTGGGAGTCCCACCGATTCTTTTCCAAATACTAAAAACTGGTTGTCTTCAAAAGGAATATCCCAATGGTTTTTAGTGCCGTGGCTGGAAAGAAACACCATGTTGGCATTTTTGTTTTTGTTGAAGAACTCATCTATATTATCGTAATAAATAATAGATAGGTGTTTCCAATAGTCTAAACCGGCACGTTTTAAACGGGTATCATCTATTTCAAAACCAAAAGGCTTTACTAAGTGCAATGTAGAACCAGATGCCAATGCCAAACGCCCAATATTACCAGTATTGTTGGGTATTTCGGGTTCTATAAGTACGATGTTTAAGGGCATATATTATTTAACCTTGTAGGTAAGTTTCATAGTAATAGATGCTGTTTTTTCTTTGGAAGACGTATTGTATGCACCGCCCCAAGAATAATCTTCATTTGAATTTTGTCCTGTAATTTGAAAAATACCCATTTGGGCAACGGATAGCTCACCTAATTTTGTACCCGAGTTTTCTGCAATACTTTTAGCACGAACATGGGCATTGTCAGTTGCTTGGGCTACCATTTCAATTTTTAAATCTTCCAATTTTGTATAGTAATATCTTGGTGGAATGGAATACAGTTGAATGCCTTTATTTAAAAGCTCTGTTACTTCCCTAGAAATTTTTTCAACTTTTTCAACATCATTGGAATTTATTTGAACAGTTTGGGTAAGTGTATAGCCTGTAAACTCTTGTCCTAAATATTTTCCGTCTGGTGTATAGTTTTGTTTGAAATTTTTATCGGTTTCAACAGCATTAAATACAATAACATTTTCGTTCAACCCTTTAGATTTGAAATATTCCAAGATGCTTTCTTTGTCCTTTTTTAAATCGGAATAAGCTTGTTTTAAATCGGTGTTCACTTGAGAAAATCTGGCTTCCCAAACTATTAAATCGGAAGTGAAATTGGTTTGTCCCAGCCCTGTAACCGAAATAGTTCCAACCTGTTTATTTCTATTAATTACGGCGTGTCCTAAAATGATGGAGGCAGTTACAATAGCTATAGCAAATACAATGGCGCTGATACTATTTTTCATAGAAATAAGAGTTTAAATGTTAGAATCATCGAATGGATTTAATAAACTTATCAATATCGCTCACAGAATTATTACTAATAAACTTTATAAAAGCACTTCCAATAATAGCACCTTTTGCATGTTCCGTAGCTTGATTAAAGGTAGTATTATTATTGATTCCGAAACCAATAATTTGTGGGTTTTTCAAGTCCATATTTGATATGCGTTCAAAATAATGTTTTTGGTCGTCTCCAAATCCAGCTTGAGACCCCGTAACACTGGCGCTACTTACCATATAAATGAATCCGTTTGAAATGGAATCAATAAAATTGATGCGTTCTACGCTTGTTTGCGGCGTAATTAAAAACACATTGATGAGTCCGTATTTTTCGAAAGTCGATTTGTATTGGTCATTATAAACATCGACTGGTAAATCGGGAATTATTAAGCCATCAATGCCAATTTCTTGACATTTTTTGCAAAATGCTTCCACACCATATTGTAACATGGGGTTGAAATAACCCATAATGATTAACGGAATGGAAACTGTTTTACGAATATCTTTTATTTGATTAAAAAGCACTTCGGTAGTCATGCCGTTTTTTAGAGCTTGGGTAGAACTCGCTTGTATGGTTGGTCCATCAGCTAAAGGGTCACTGAATGGTAATCCAATTTCAATCATGTCAACACCACTCTTTTCTAAGTTTTGGATGATAGAAACCGTGTCGTTAAGGGATGGGAAACCAGCCGTAAAGTATATAGAAAGTAACTTATTGCTTTCCTGAATTTTTTGATTTATTCTATTCATTTTGAAATATTTTATAAGATCTCACAGGTTTTTAAAACTTGTGAGGTCTGGTTTTGCGTTAGGGATTGCAGCGGCATCCTTTTGTTTTTCTTAGGATATAAGAAAAACTTTTTGGATGCACTTTTATTTAATTGTGGATTCCTGCCTTCGTAGGAATGACAAAAAACAAAAGATATAGCGAAAAGCCCGACCCTTGTGGTAACGCCATAATTTTATAATTTAAAATAATCGATATAGGTGTTTAAATCTTTATCGCCACGTCCAGATAAACTTACCACAACGATGTCTTCCGGTTTGAATGTTTTCTGTTCGAAAATAGCTAAGGCATGCGAACTTTCAATGGCCGGAATAATGCCTTCTAGTTTACATAATTCCAGACCAGCTTTCATAGCTTCCTCATCGGTAATAGACATAAATTCGGCGCGACCTGTTTTTGCCAAATGTGCATGCATGGGGCCAACACCTGGGTAATCCAAACCTGCGGAAATAGAGTATGGCTCGGTAATTTGCCCGTCTTTAGTTTGCATTAACAAGGTTTTACATCCGTGTATGATGCCTTCTTTGCCTAAAACAGATGTCGCAGCACTTTCGCCAGAATCGACCCCTAAACCAGCAGCTTCAACGGCAATAATATTAACATCATCTTCATGTAAAAAATGATAATAAGTTCCTGCGGCATTACTGCCGCCACCAATACAAGCTACTACATAATCTGGCTTTTCACGACCTTCGTGCTCGTTTAATTGCCATTTTATTTCTTCGGAAATAACCGATTGAAAACGTGTTACCATATCTGGGTACGGATGCGGACCAATGGCGGAACCAATAATGTAATGCGTGTTTACGGGATTGTTAATCCAATCGCGAATGGCTTCGTTAGTGGCATCTTTTAAAGTGCGACTGCCAGATAAAGCTGGTACAACGGTAGCACCTAACATTTTCATACGCGCCACATTTGGTGCCTGACGTGCAATGTCAATTTCGCCCATGTACACAATACATTCCAATCCCATTAAGGCACAAACCGTAGCCGTAGCCACACCATGTTGTCCTGCACCTGTTTCGGCAATAATACGGCGTTTGCCCAAACGTTTTGCCATTAAAATTTGACCAATGGTATTGTTTATTTTATGTGCTCCGGTATGGTTTAAATCTTCGCGTTTTAAATAAATTTTGGTGTTGTATTTTTCTGAAAGACGCTTTGCAAAATAAAGTGGGGATGGACGCCCAACATAGTCCTTTAAAAGTTGGTCGAATTCCTTTTTAAAGTCGGGTTCTGCCATTATTTTTAAATAGTTTTGGCGTAATTCTTCTACGTTTGGATACAACATTTCTGGAATGTATGCGCCTCCAAATTCGCCGTAATAACCTTTTTCGTTTACGTTGTAATTCATTTTGTAAGTTTAAAGTTGAAAAGTTCAAAGTTTCAAGTTGACCTATTCTTTGAGCTTTTCTCTAAAATATTTTAATAACTCTATGTTTTTTAATCCTGGTTCTATTTCAAATTTACTGTTCACATCAATGGTGTAACAGAATTTTGAAGCAGGACTCTGAATAAATTCTTTTAATTTATCTGCTTCTTCGCATCCAATTCCACCACTTAAAAAGAAGGGTTTGGTTGATGGATACTTATTTAGAACATTCCAATCAAACGTATAACCGTTACCACCGGGTAATTTTCCTTTGGTATCGAATAGGAAATAATCACAAACGCTTTCATAGGGTTTTAAGACTTCAAAATTGAATTCGTCTTTTATGGAAAATACTTTGATGAGTTCTATAGGATGTGATGCTGAATCAAGTCCAGCATGACGCTTTTTTAAAGTGGCACAATATTCAGGTGATTCTTCACCATGAAGTTGAACCGCTTGTAAATTATGGGTTTTAATTTTCTCAAGAATATCATCTAAACTAGCATCAACAAAAACCCCTACTTTTTTAATTGAACTCGACAACTTAGGAATTTCCGAATCAAAATGTCTTGCAGATTTTTCATAAAATATAAATCCAAGATAGTCTGGTTGCAAAACTGCAACTTGTTCTATATTGTCTTGGTATTTCATGCCGCAGACTTTAAGCCTAATCCTCTCCCTAACACTCTCCAAAGGAGCGGGAACTGTTGCGGCAATATGTTTGTTTTTCCTATTCATAAGAGTAAGCGTTCTCCTCCTTTGGAGGAGTTAGAGGAGGAGTTTATTAATAAATTGTTTAGCACTTTCTCCTGCATCATCGGTTTTCATAAAGTTTTCACCAATTAAAAACCCTTTGTAGCCGTAAGGTTGTAATTCTTTAATGGCTTCTACGTTACTAATACCACTTTCCGATACTTTTACAAAGTCGTTTGGAATCAGTTCACTTAGTCCTTTGCTTGTGTTTAAACTAACATCAAAAGTTTTTAAATTACGGTTGTTTACTCCCAACATGTCTAAACTGGGCATGATGGATTTATGTAATTCTTCTTCGTTGTGAACTTCCAACAGCACATCTAAATGTAGTCCTTTTGCAAATTCTGAAAACTTTTTGATTTCTTCTCTGGTTAAAATAGCGGCAATAAGTAAAATAACATCAGCGCCATAAGCCTTTGCTTCTAATAATTGATACTCATCAATGATGAATTCTTTGCGAAGCAGTGGCAGGTTACAACTTGCTCTGGCTGTTAGTAAATCGTCTAACGAACCACCAAAATATTTACCATCGGTTAAAACGGACATGCCGCAAACACCAGCATCTTCATAACCTTTAGCTACATCAAACACATTTAAATTTTGATTGATAACCGATTTTGATGGAGAACGACGTTTGTGTTCAGCAATGATGCCTGTTTTGCTATCGATTAATTTTTTAGCTAGTGAAACCGTATTTCTTTCGAACAAAACCGATTGTTCCAATTGTTTAACAGGAATTAACGATTTTCTTAAATCGACTTCAACGCGTTTATCGGCTACAATTTTATCTAGTATATTCATTTTAGTATTCACTATTCAGTAATTCAGTTCCGAGTAAGCAAACTGCCTACTTTGACTGTGGCTAATAACTATTTTCTGCTTAATTCAATTAATTTATCTAAACTTGCTTTGGCTTTTCCGCTTAACAACGATTCTTTAGCCAATTCAAAACCTTCTTTATGCGAAATTTGTTTGGTTGTTGCAATGGCTAATCCTGCATTGGCGCAAACCACACTGTTTTGGGCTACTGTACCTTGGTTGTTGATAATGTCTACAAATATTTTTGCAGCATCAGCAATGGTGTTTCCGCCAAAAATGGCTTCTTGTTTTACTTTTGAAATCCCTAAATCTTCTGGTAAAAAAAGTGTTTCTGTACGATTGGAAACAATTTTTGCATCTCCAGTTAACGAGATTTCATCGTAACCATCTAAAGCATAAACAATATTATAATTTTTGTCTGTATTTTGATATAGAAAACTGTACAAACGCAACAATTCTAAATTAAACACTCCCAACATCTGATTTTTAGGAAACGATGGGTTTACCATAGGACCCAACATATTAAAGAAGGTTTTAACACCTAATTCTTTTCTTATGGGCGCTACATTTTTCATGGCTGGATGAAAAAGAGGTGCATGTAAAATGCAAATTCCGGTTTGGTCTATGCATTTTTTTAAAAAGTCTTCATTGTTTGAAAATTTAACACCTAAATATTCCATAACGTTTGACGACCCCGAAGTGGATGATACCCCATAATTGCCATGTTTAGCTACATGAACTCCTGCTCCTGCTGTAACAAATGAAGATAGGGTTGAAATGTTGAACGTGTTTTTCCCATCGCCACCAGTGCCAACAATGTCAATAGCATTGAAGTCTTTCAGGTCTATTTTAATACAAAGATCTAGAAGCGCATCTCTAAAGCCACTTAATTCCTCAAGTGTGATACTGCGCATCATGAAAACGGTTAAAAACGAAGCAATTTGACTTTGGTTGTACATACCGTTTGATATGTTTACCAAAATTTGTTTTGCTTCTTCGCTGGAGATGGTTTCGTGATTTATTAATCTGTTTAATATTTCTTTCATGTTTTTTTATTTAGCCACAAATGCACGAATGTTTTCTTTTTTATGATTTTTGAATTACGATTAACGATTTAATATTGAGGCCTCGATTGCGCTCGACCTGACAAACTAACAACTAACTATTCACCCAATTCTCTAAAATCTTTTTACCGTGTGGTGTAAGTACCGATTCTGGATGGTATTGCACACCTTTCACATTATATTCTTTGTGTCTTAACGACATCACTTGTCCGTTTTCATCAAACGAAGTGGCTTCTAAGCTTTCGGGAAGCTCTGAATTTACTACCCATGAGTGGTAGCGGCCAACTTCAATAGTTTTTTCCAATCCGTTAAAAATAGGTTCGTCGTCTACACAAATGGTTACATTGGTAGCTACACCGTGGTACACATCTTCTAAATTGATAAGCGAACCACCAAAAACTTCGCCAATGGCTTGTTGCCCTAAGCAAACACCTAAAATACTTTTGGTAGGTGCAAATTCTTTGATGATGGCTTTTAGCAAACCAGCTTCATCGGGGATGCCAGGACCTGGAGATAGTACAATTTTATCAAACGGCTTAACATCGTCTAAAGTTAATTTATCGTTTCTTAAAACGGTAACATCACAATTTAAATCTTCTAAATAATGTACAAGATTGTATGTGAAACTGTCGTAATTATCTATAACTAATACTTTCGTCATTTTTTTGTCTTTTTTAGAGACCTCACAGGTTTTTAAAAACCTGTGAGGTCTAGTTCGCGTTAGGGGTTGCAGCGGCATCCTTTTGTTTTTCTTAGGGCCGAAGAAATACTTTTTGATGCACTTTTATTTAATTGTGGATTCCTGCCTTCGCAGGAATGACAAAAAACAAAAGATATAGCGAAAAGCCCGACCCTTGTGGTAACGCCATAATTTTAAATGTCTTCGCCCAATTTGATGGCTTTTGTTAACGCTCCCAATTTATTGTAAACTTCTTGCAGTTCGCTTTCTGGGTTGGATTTTGAGACCATGCCCGCTCCGGCTTGCCAATTTAATTTGTAATCTTTACTTAAAAAGGTACGAATCATGATAGCGTGATTGAAATTGCCATCAAAATCCATAAAACCAATGGCGCCACCGTAGTAACCACGACTGGTTTTTTCGTATTTTTCTATAAGCTGCATGGCCATATGTTTTGGCGCGCCGCTTAAGGTGCCCGCAGGAAAAGTGTCCGCCACTACTTGCATGGTAGATGTTTCTTTGTGTTTTTGTCCAACAACTTTACTTACCAAATGGATAACGTGTGAAAAGAACTGAACCTCGCGGTAAGTTACAACATTTACTTGGCTACCATGACGACTTAAATCGTTTCTTGCTAAGTCTACCAACATAACGTGTTCGGCGTTTTCTTTGTCGTCTTTTTTTAGTTTTTCTGCTAAAACTTCATCTTTTTGATCATCGCCGGTGCGTTTAAAAGTTCCGGCAATGGGGTGTATTTCGGCTAAACCGTCGGTAACAATAAGTTGTGCTTCGGGCGAGCTTCCAAAGATTTTAAAATCGCCATAATCAAAATAAAACAAATACGGTGATGGATTGATGCTTCTTAGGGCACGGTATACGTTGAAATCATCGCCTGTAAATTCTTGTGAAAAACGTCTGGATAAAACCAACTGGAACACATCGCCACGGTTGCAATGTTTTTTTGCTAAATCTACTTGTTCTTTAAATTCATCATCGGTTAAGTTTGATTTTATATCTCCTTTTGAATGGAATTTATAGGAAGCAAAATTTTGAATGTTTATGAGTTTGTCTATTTCATCAATATTATTCTCGTGATCTTCATAGCAATGTGCAAAAACATAGGCCTCATTTTTAAAGTGATTGATGGCTATAATGTTTTTGTAAACCGCATAATAGGCATCTGGGATTATAACCGAATTGTCTTTTTTGCTAATTTTTACATCTTCAAAATACCTAACGGCATCGTAAGCTGTGTAGCCAAAAATACCATTATTTATAAACTTGAAATTTTCCTCGGTTTTTACATCAAAACGTTTTGTGAACTGATGGATTTCATCGGCAACATTGGTATCGGTAGTAATGTTTAGACGTGTTGAACTTCCATCAGGAAACGTTTGTGAAATCACTTCGTTTTCAAGCTTTATGGAAGCTATGGGGTTGAAGCATATGTACGAAAAGTTTTTATGGTTTCTATGGTAATCGCCACTTTCCAACAAGATGCTATTTGGGTACTTATCCCTAATTTTATAATATACAGAAACGGGGGTAATGGTATCTGTTAAAATTTTTTTGTGATGTGTGTAAAGACTAAATTTTTTCATCTTTTGTTATTTGTTTTTTGTTCCAATTTCGTATCGGAACAAAGAAAAAGGCCTGTCGTGAATGACAAGCCTTTTGGATATTTTAAGTTTTAAATATACTAGGTTTTTACTTCACGAATATTAGTTTCGAAAGCTCCACCACCAAGTATTATTTAAAATTGTATTCATTTCTTTTGTTTTAACGAGTTCAAATATAGAAATGAAAATATAATTACACAATACTTTTGGCTGTTTTTTATATAAAACTATGTTAAACTATACTCAAAATATAAAGTATTAATTATTTTTATGCTTCTATTGAATTTTTGGTAAGTTGAATTTATCGATTTAAAAAAAACATTAATGAAGTTTAAAATTCTGTTCCTTTTTGCATTGGTGCTTTTAGCGTGTAACAATTCTAAAAAAGCGAATGTAGATACTAATGAAAGTGCACTGGTAGAAGAAAAAACTGTTACAGCGGTTAACGATTTGGAAGTTTATGATTTTGCTGGTTTTGAAAAGTTTTTGAATCAAAAGGATGACAAGATTCATGTCATCAATTTTTGGGCTACTTGGTGCGCACCCTGTGTAAAGGAATTGCCTTATTTTGAAAAATTGAATACTGAATATTCTAATAAAAATGTGGAAGTATTACTGGTGAGTTTAGACTTTCCGCATTTATACGATACCAAGTTGAAGCCTTTTATTGAGGAGAAAAAACTAAAATCGAAAGTGATAGCCTTGGATGATGTGGATATGAATACATGGATACCTAAAGTAGATGAAACATGGTCTGGCTCTTTACCAGCTACCATTGTTTATAAAAATAATAAACGTAAATTTTTTGAAAAATCATTTACGTATGAAGAACTTCAAAACGAACTCAATCAATTTTTAAAATAAATTATTATGAAAAAAACAATTAAATTAATTTCTGCTGTTGTTATTGTATTGTGCGTTAGTGCTTTTACAATAAATAAAACATCTACAAGTGAAGGTTATAAAATTGGCGATGTAGCCGAAGATTTTACGCTTAAAAATGTTGATGGAAAAATGGTATCCTTAGCCGATTATAAAAATGCCAAAGGATTTATTGTAACGTTTACATGTAATACTTGTCCATATGCTGTGGCATACGAAGACAGGATTATTGCTTTAGATAAAAAGTATGCGCCAAAAGGATATCCTGTGGTTGCCATTATGCCTAATAATATATCTATTAAACCAGATGATAATTTAGATGCCATGAAGCAACGTGCCAATGAAAAAGGGTTTACCTTTCCTTATTTAATTGATAAAGAACAAACGGTGTATCCTAAATTTGGAGCTACAAAAACACCGCATATGTTTGTATTACAAAAGACAAAAAAAGGGAATGTAGTTAAGTATATTGGGGCTATTGATGATAATTATAAAGACGCTTCATCGGTAACTACAAAGTATGTGGAAAAAGCGGTTGATGCCTTGTTACAAGGAAAAGAAGTAGAACAAACCACAACAAAAGCCATTGGTTGTTCCATAAAAGCTTAATGTTTATGTAAATTGAACGTTTAAAAAAATCTAAAGTGTAATCCTTTAGATTTTTTTTCGCCTATAAATTTTAGAAGTGTTAATTTTGTACAACACAAAATAGATATTAAAAACAATGGAAGATTTATCACAAGAAGAATGGGCTTCTCGATTAGCAGCAGATGAAAATGCAGTAGTATTGGATGTAAGAACGGATGCTGAAGTAGCAGACGGTATTATACCTAACGCTATTCATATAGATATATATAAAGGTCAAGGTTTTATAGAGGAAGTTGAAGCCTTAGATAAAGCAAAGAATTATTACGTATACTGCCGTTCAGGAAACAGAAGCGGACAAGCCTGTGCTATTATGGGACAACTAGGTTTTGAAAACGCTTACAATTTAGAAGGCGGTATTTTAGAATGGGAAGGCGATTTAGTTGATTTTGATTAGATAGCATATAATAAATGCTATACATTTCTTAATCGTTTTAGTTTGTTATTTGTGCTTTGAACTTATTTTTGGGTAATTTATCTTTTTTATTTTTTGGAGAATTACTGTTTAAGTATCTTTATAATATATTAATTCATAAAATTTATCCCTTATGGAAAACGGTTATGTTATATTAGGAATAATAGCATTATTATTTATGAGTATGTATGGCTATGCTTATTTTTCTGTTTTAAAGGAAAAGTTAAGAGCTAAAAAAAATCAGGATTTAAAAGCTGAGAAAGAAGCCATGAGACTTGAACAACGTAAAAAAAATCAGGAACTCATAGACGAACGTGTTAGAAAGTTTAATGAAAGAAAAGAAGAAATTCATCGTGAGTTAATGCTTTTGGAAAAAATGAAAGAGAAGCAACGGGTTAGTTAAAGCAAAATCAATTATACAAAAAAAAGCCTATGCAAACATATGTTCGCATAGGCTTTTTTATATTTAAACTTAAAAAATTATAAGAATAATTTATTTATAATATATCAATAACGGTAGTTGTCAAATTAAACTCTAAGTTTTTTTTTGTTAATAGTTGAAAATCTAGTCTTTAAGGGGCTCTATGTAAAAACCATCTTCAGTAATTAACTCAATAATAACTTTATTATCAATTTCGCCTATGGTGTTTTCAACACGCAAAATATTATCACAATCTTCAAGGTCGAAGTTGATTTTATATTTTGGAAACGTTTGATTAAGCTTCACTATTATTTGATTGGACTGTTTTTGTTTACTAATGTTGGTTTTAAATACTTCTACCATTTTAGAAATCGTTTAATTAATTTACTCACATAATATTATGTACTGATGCTATAAACTAGATT
The DNA here is from genome assembly GCF_043558645.1 of Mariniflexile sp. HNIBRBA6329. NCBI lineage: Bacteria > Pseudomonadati > Bacteroidota > Flavobacteriia > Flavobacteriales > Flavobacteriaceae > Mariniflexile > Mariniflexile sp. HNIBRBA6329. Next base: position 50,790 of record NZ_JBIFXS010000009.1, read on the forward strand.
TAGTTGCGTTTAATTATTCTCTTTTTTTTTAAAGTGCTGATTGAGTGTTATTAAGTTTGTGGTAGTAGATATAAGAAACCATTAGAATAGCCAGAATAATAAGAGGGAAAAAGGTGTTAAAACCAAATCTATCTACAACCCAATGGCTAATGCTTGCAAATAAAAAATCGAATACAAAACCCGCGTATGCCCATTCTTTAAGACGTTTTGGTATTTGTGGAATTACTAAAACCAATACCCCAAGAATTTTAAATACTACCAGTATATTTCCAAAATATTCAGGGTACCCCAAGTGTTTTATCCCTTCCTTAGCAAGTTCTGTTTGCGATGTTAAAGCAGGCATAACACCTTCAAACAAAAAAATAATAATTGTTGATGTCCAAAAAATAATTTTTTGAGATTTTGTTGCTTTCATGTTTTGTTGTTTAAGATTAAGAATGATTGTTTTTATAATTGAGAAGCCAATGGTTCCCGTATTTATCAATAATAGTTCCTGTTAAATTGCCCCAGTAATTATGCTCTAAAGGCTGTTCAATATTTCCTCCTTTTGAAAGTTTTTCGAAGCAAGTTTGTATCTGCTCTAAACTTTCGCAATGCAGGGAAAGGGAAATGGCATTACCTTTAATAAGTCCTTTTGAAGAGACGATATCGCTTCCCTTTAAAACCAATGCATCTTTTACAAGTGTGGCGTATAAAATGCAATCTTTCATTCGTTTTGGCATTTTTTCTGAAAGTGGTGAATCGCCAATAGTTTGTAAAGTGAGTTCGCCACCCAAACATGCTTTGTAAAAAATCATAGCTTCACGACAATTACCGTTGAAGGTTAGGTATGCATCCATCTGTATCATTTATCCGATGCTTTAAAATTTAAACCTACGGTTTCTAAAAGTGCTTTAAGTTTTGGGATGGTGGTTTTGCCGATACCATGTAGTTGTAGAATGTCATTTTCAGTATATTTAGAAAGTTCCAGTAAGCTTCCTATATCTTTGTTTTCTAGGGCTCTTCTAGCTGGAGCTGAAATTCCTATGAATGCACTTTTTTCTGATTTACTTTCGTTCTCACAAATTGGGCATACAGGACAGTCACTGCTTTTGTAATATTGATGCCTGTTTTTACAAGTTCGTAAGGTTTTCTTGTTTCTCATAAATAATTAGGCGTCTGGAATTTCAGGTTCAACCAATTTTATCAATTTGTCTAATGATTCTTGCCAACCTAAATAACACATCTCAGCAGGTATGGCGTCTGGGATACCTTCTTGTAAAATTTTAAGTTCAGCACCACAAATAACCTTTTTAAACCATATTGTCGTTGTCATTTCTCCTGGTAAATTTGGGTCATCAAATCTATCGGTGTGTTTAATAAGTTCGTTGGGTTTAATATCTAGAAAACTTCCACCAAAAGTATGACTGTTTTCTGTTGTAAAATTGGTGAACGACATTTTGTAGCTGCCACCAATTTTAAAATCCATGTGATGTACAGTACAAAAAAATCCATAAGGAGGAAACCAACTTGCACATGCCGCAGGATTAGAGAAAGCACGGAAAACTTTTTCGGGTGCTACTTTCAATATTCTGTGTAGAGTTACGCTATTATTTTTCATTGTTTCTATTTTTAAGATTCATCATTTTCAGTATATTTTTTGAAATTATCCAAAATAGCTTGCCAACCATCTCGTTGCATCTCAATAGGGTTTTGTGTTTCGGGATCAAAAGCGGTAATAACTTCTGTGTTACCTTGGGTTTCTTTAAAGTCAATTTTAGCTTTTCGTCCATCTTCCATGGTGTAAGCTATTCTTTTTTGAGGCTCAACTTCGTCGTATGTTCCACTAAAATCGAAACCAAAACTTCCATCTTTGGCTTCCATTCTAGATAGAAATTTTCCACCAACTCTTAAATCATTTTCGGCTCGTGGTGTATGCCAATTTTCAGAAGCTGTGTTCCATCTTACAATATGGTTTGGATCTGTCCATAAATCCCAAACTTTTTTTGCAGCTGCTTTTACTGTGGTTTTTACTGTTATTTGTTCCATGATTTTATATTTAATTATTAGATATTACAAATTTCGAAAAAATATATAATGTATATATGGTGTAATAACGCCTATGTAAAGGGTTGATTACGACAATTGGTTTTGTTATATTTGAAACATGAAAAAAGTATCCATTTTAGTGCCAGAATCGGCAGTCATTGAAGCGGTGGCAGATCCGCAATATATGTTTTCTGCTGCAAACCAGTTTTTACAAACCAATGGGCAGAAACCTCTTTTTGATGTGAAACTTGTTGGACAAAAAAAAGAAGTAAAGTTCAATAATGGAATGTTTTCAGTATATACTGATATGTTGTTGGATGATGCTAAGCAAACAGACCTTATTATTATTCCAGCACTTTTTGGTGATATGAAAACCGCTGTAGATTTGAACCGAGATACGATTCCATGGATAGTAAACCATTATAAAAATGGGGTAGAAGTGGCGTCTTTATGTGTAGGCGCTTTTTTATTGGCTTCCACAGGTATTTTAGATGGAAAAAAATGTTCTACACATTGGGCATTTTATAATGAATTTCGAGAAACGTTTCCAGATGTTGAAATTATGGACGGAAGCATTATTACCGAAGAAAATGGTGTGTATTCAAGTGGTGGCGCAAATTCGTATTGGAATTTGCTACTGTATCTTTTAGAAAAATATACCGATAGGGATACCGCTATATTGGCATCAAAATATTTTGCTATTGATATTGATAGGGAAAGTCAAGCAGCGTTTATGATGTTTAACGGACAAAAGGACCATAATGATACTGAAGTAAAAAAAGTACAAGAATATATAGAAGCCAATTATCAAGATAAAATAACGGTAGATGATATGGCAGATATGGTCGCCATAAGTCGAAGAAGTTTTGAGCGCAGGTTTAAACAAGCTACCGATAATACTATTATAGAATATCACCAACGTGTGAAAGTAGAAGCGGCTAAACGAAGTTTTGAAAGTACCAGAAAAAACATTGCAGAAGTTATGTTTGATGTCGGTTATACAGACACAAAAGCATTTCGAACGGTATTTAAAAAAATTACTGGGTTAACTCCCATAGAGTATAGAAACAAGTACAGTAAAATTTAGTATAAAGATTATTATTGTTCATAAACAACAATGGGTAATCTTTATACAATCGACCCTTAGATTATCCACTCAAAAACGGGCAATTAAGTTGCCTACTTCTACAGTTTTATTTCTATCGTAAATATCTTGTCTTTATAATTGGGTAAACGTTTTTATTTCAGATAGCACCAAAAAGATCGAAATATTTGCTAATACGCCAAGGATAAAATAGCCTATTTCTTATTTTTTCATCAACCTTAAAAGTCAAACAATAGATACTATCAAATTTTAGTTCAATATTCTTTTTTTTAGATAGTTTCCATTACCCAAACTTCAGCTATTAAAAATTCATAAATTATCGTATTTTTGCACCACAATTTAAAAAGGTAAATGTTAGATAAATTACAAATAGTAAAGCAGCGTTTTGATGAGGTCAGTGATTTAATCATCCAACCGGATATTATGACCGACCAAAAACGTTACATTGCTTTAAATAAAGAATACAAAGATCTTAAAGTTCTTATTGGAAAGCGCGATGAATATATTGAAGTAACCAATAATTTGGCGGAAGCTGAGGATATTATTTCAGAAGGCGGTGATCCGGAAATGGTCGACATGGCTAAAATGCAGTATGAAGAAGCCAAAGAACGCATTCCTAAATTAGAAGATGAGATCAAATTTCTTTTAATACCGAAAGATCCGGAAGACTCTAAAAATGCCGTAGTAGAATTACGTGCAGGAACTGGTGGTGACGAAGCGAGTATTTTTGCGGGTGATTTATTTAGAATGTACACCAAGTATTGTGAAAGCAAAGGCTGGAAGGTTGATACGGTAGATTTTAGCGAGGGAACAAACGGTGGTTTTAAAGAGATCCAGTTTGAAGTTTCCGGTGAAGACGTATACGGAACTTTAAAGTTTGAAGCAGGTGTACACCGTGTGCAACGTGTACCACAAACTGAAACCCAAGGGCGTGTGCATACCAGTGCCGCAACCGTTATGGTGTTTCCAGAAGCTGAAGAATTTGATGTGGAAATCAACCCAAAAGAAGTACGAATAGATTTTTTCTGTTCTTCGGGTCCAGGTGGTCAGTCTGTAAATACAACCTATTCGGCGGTGCGATTAACGCATATACCAACAGGGTTGGTAGCGCAATGTCAAGACCAAAAATCACAACATAAAAATAAAGAAAAAGCATTTAAAGTATTACGTTCTCGTTTATACGAAATGGAGTTAGCCAAGAAAAACGAAGCAGATGCTGCAAAGCGTGGTTCGATGGTAACTTCGGGTGATAGAAGTGCGAAGATTAGAACTTATAATTATCCGCAAGGACGTGTAACCGACCATAGAATTGGTTTAACGCTTTACGATTTGTCGAACATCGTTAATGGTGATATCCAAAGAATTATAGACGAATTACAATTAGCTGAAAATACTGAGAAGTTAAAAGCCAATAGTGATGTGATTTAATTAAAGATACTACGAATTCACGAATTTTTTTTTTTTTTTTGAAAAATTATAGATAAACATTCGTGAATTCGTGGCTAAAACAATATATGAATACTACCCAACTAATCACTGAAATAAAAAAAAAGAAATCCTTTCTATGTATAGGGTTAGATGTTGATTTAAATAAAATCCCACAGCATCTTTTAAAAGAAGAAGATCCTATTTTTGCTTTCAATAAAGCTATTATTGATGCTACGCACCATTTATGCGTGTCTTACAAACCCAATACAGCATTTTATGAAGCTTATGGTTTAAAAGGTTGGAAAGCATTGGAAAAAACCATTAAGTATCTAAACGAAAATCATCCTGATATTTTTACGATTGCTGATGCTAAACGTGGAGATATTGGCAATACAAGTACCATGTACGCCAAAGCTTTTTTTGAAGATTTAGCCTTCGATTCGGTTACTGTGGCACCTTATATGGGAAAAGATTCGGTGGAGCCTTTCTTGGCGTTTGAAAATAAGCATACCATTTTATTGGCATTAACATCTAATCAAGGTGCATTCGATTTTCAAACGAAAATAGTAGAGGGCAAAGAGTTGTATAAAAAAGTGTTGGAAACTTCAAAAACTTGGAAAAACGCCCACAACTTGATGTATGTGGTAGGGGCAACCAAGGCAGAATATTTAGCTGATATTAGAAATATTATTCCAGATAGTTTTTTGCTTGTGCCTGGAGTAGGAGCGCAAGGAGGTAATTTACAAGATGTTTGTAAATATGGAATGACTGACAATGTTGGTTTACTAATAAATTCTTCCAGAGGCATTATTTATGCTTCCAATGAAGAAGATTTTGCGCAAGTAGCGGCTGAAAAAGCCAAAGAGCTTCAACAGGAAATGCAACTTATTTTATCGAAATAGAATCTACCCGTTTATAGTTTTAGGGTAATCAACTATACTAATGTCTTCAACAAAATTTGAAATTCTTTTTTCAAATTCTTTTAGACTCATCAACTTGTTCAAATTAGGTTTGATTCTTCCAACTTTGCAGAAATGTGTATTCATAACGTCTTTTTGTATAAAGTACGGAAGTTTATGCCTTTTGGATGTAACTGGAAAGTTAAAGAATTAATAAAAAAAATGAAATTAAGATTTTACTTGATTTCTAGAGAAATATCGAAGGGTGTTTAACTTGTTTAGCAAACGCATGGCTCTAAATTCAGCAAGGTCGCTAAGTTCAGAATCCGTTTGACGGAAATTATACGCTTGCTCCATCAGCTCTTTATATTGCTCATTGAGTCTTTTTTGACGGTTTTTTATGATATCGTTGATGCTCATATAGACGGCTGAATAACAGATAATTAAATATACATTTTTTATTCATAAATGAAAAAAAATATTTAATTTATTTTTCAACCACTATAAAACAGTCAATAATCTAGCCTCTTTTTAGTCTTGCAACGCAAACACTTTTCTTAATAAATCGGTAGTTCTAGAGCCTATGTTATTGCGTATCTCTTTTTCTTCAACAGCAATCATAGTAAAAACCCCTTTTAGTGCTTCGTTGGTAACATAATCCGTTAAATCTGGATTTACGTCTGTAGTAAAAGGAATGCTGTTATACTTACTAATAAGGTTGTTCCAGATCTCATCGGCACCCACTTTACTAAACGAATTTTTTATAACAGGATTGAATTTCGCATATAAAGCGGTTTGTGTTTTGCCATTTAAGTATTGGGTTGCAGCATCATCATTGCCAATTAATATGTTTTTAGCATCGGCAAACGTAATGCCTTTTACAGCATCAACAAATATAGGGGTTGCTTCTTTTACGGCATCTTCGGCAGCTCTATTTAGTACTTTTAATCCTTCATCAGCTAATTTGCTTAAACCAATATCTCTAAGGCCTTTATCTACCTTTTGTAATTCAGCAGGTAATAAAATTTTTACCAATTCATTTTTATAAAAACCATCGGTTTGAGTCAGTTTGCTTACTTGCTTTTCAATTCCAAAATCTAAGGCTTGTCTTAAACCAGATGCAATTTCATCGTTTCCAATACCAATGGTTCCTTGAGGTAATTGGTTTACAACTTGTTGTAATTCTGCGCAGGCAGTAAGGTTTAAAACTAAAATAAATACTAAAATTTTACGAATCATGATTTTTGTGTTTGGGGGTTTAAATAATGGTAAATATAGGTAATTAAGAAAAGATTACGGTTTTATTGTTATAAACCATTACTTTTCTGTTAGTATGTAGTTTTACGGCATTTGCCAATACAATTTTTTCTAAATCGCGTCCCTTTGCAATTAAATCTTCAATGGAATGCGAATGGGACACACGTGTAACACCTTGGTCTATAATAGGACCCGCATCTAATTCTTCGGTCACATAATGACTGGTGGCCCCTATAATTTTAACGCCACGTTTAAAGGCCGAATGGTAGGGTTTTGCCCCCACGAAAGCAGGTAAAAACGAATGGTGGATATTTATGATTTTGTTCGGATATCTTTCAATTAGTTTAGGCGAAATAATTTGCATGTACCGCGCTAATACAATAAAATCTATTTGGTATTCTTCAAGCAATTCCAACTGTTTTTGTTCCGCTGCTTCCTTGGTATCTTTGGTAACAGGAACGTGGAAAAACGGAATTTTAAAACTACCGGCAATCGGTTTTAAATCTAAGTGATTACTGATAATGAAAGGGATTTCTAAATTAAGCTCGCCAGAATTATAGCGTCCTAATAAATCGTACAAACAGTGGTCGTATTTAGAAATAAACAGTGCCATTTTAGGCTTTCTGGCCGAAGAGTAAATGCGCCATTTCATTTCAAAAGCATCAGCCAATGTTTTTTTAAAAGCATCTCTGAAAACATCGGCAGAAAATGATTCTTTTGTAAACTCGCTTTCCAATCGCATAAAAAAGATGTTTTGCTCTCTATCAACATGTTGGTCTATGTAGACAATATTGCCATCTTTTTGGGCAATAAAATTGGTTACGGTAGCAATAATGTTCGGACGGTCTTTACAATGAATTAAAATGGTAATCTTTTGCATTTGAATTAAAATGATTTAAGTTCAAAATTAACCTAAAAATTATTGATGCATATTATAAGATTATAATTTTAGATAATCGTTTGTAAATGCTTATTTTTTTTGAACATTTCGTAAATTTACACCCTATTAAATTAATTTATTTTAGAATGATGCACATAGCGCCATATAAGCCCAAACATAAAATTAGAATAGTAACCGCAGCATCTTTGTTTGATGGTCACGATGCCTCCATAAATATCATGCGCCGAATTATTCAAGCTACGGGTGTGGAGGTGATTCATTTGGGTCACGATAGAAGTGTGGAAGAAGTGGTAAATACAGCCATTCAAGAAGATGTAAATGCTATTTGTTTGACCTCCTATCAAGGCGGCCATAACGAGTATTTTAAATATATGTACGATTTGTTGAAGGAGAAAGGCGCACAGCATATTAAAATTTTTGGTGGCGGCGGCGGTGTTATTTTACCTTCTGAAATTAAAGAGTTAATGGCTTATGGTATTGCCCGAATTTATTCGCCAGATGATGGTCGTGAACTTGGGTTGCAAGGCATGATTAACGATTTGGTAGCACAATCGGATGTACCTCTTAATTTCTCCGAAGGGGAGAAACAGCAACCGGGAAAAGTTTGTAATGAAGATGATTCTTGGTTATTGAAATTAGGAAAAGATAAGGTTTTAGAAAATTTAAAAAATAAAGATGTTAATACCATTGCAAGGTTAATTTCATTGGCAGAAAATAATCATAAGGCTTTTGAAAATTTATTTTTTCAGCAGAGTGAGAATTCCTCCCCTTCGGGGAGGTTAGGAGGTACTCCCGTTTTAGGAATTACGGGAACAGGAGGCGCAGGAAAATCATCGTTAGTAGATGAGTTGGTGCGCCGATTTTTAATCGATTTTCCAGAAAAAACAGTCGGCATTATATCTGTAGATCCATCCAAACGAAAAACAGGTGGCGCGCTTTTAGGCGATAGAATTAGAATGAATGCTATAAACAATCCGCGAGTTTATATGCGTAGTTTGGCAACACGTCAGTCTAATTTAGCTTTGTCAAAATATGTGCACGAGGCTATTGAGGTGTTGAAGGCTGCTGAATACGATTTAATTGTTTTGGAAACTTCGGGTATAGGGCAGTCGGATACCGAAATTATTGAGCATAGCGATGTGTCATTATACGTGATGACGCCCGAGTTTGGAGCTGCAACCCAATTGGAAAAAATAGATATGCTCGATTTTGCTGATTTAGTGGCGATAAATAAATTCGACAAACGAGGTTCGTTAGATGCCTTGCGTGATGTGAAAAAACAGTACATGCGTAATAATAACCTTTGGGATACACTACAAGAAAATTTGCCTGTTTTTGGAACGATTGCTTCACAGTTTAACGACCCAGGGATGAATACGCTTTATAAAGCGGTCATGGATAAATTGGTTGAAAAAGCATCGGCAGATTTAAAATCGACTTTCTCCATTTCAGATGAAATGAGTGAAAAGATTTTTGTCATTCCACCATCTAGAACCCGTTATTTATCTGAAATAGCCGAAAACAATCGTGCTTACGATTCAAAAGCCATTGAACAAGTTGAAGTTGCCCAAAAATTATATGGTATTTACAAAACGATATGTTCCGTTGCAAATGTCTCGTCGAGCGCAGTCGAGACGCCCTTTGTAAACAAACAAGGAGTAAACCACGTAGCCATCCTAAAACAAACACCAGATGATAGTAAAGATTTTATCAGATTGTTAGTTGCCGAATTTGATCGTGTAAAACTAAACCTAGACCCCTACAACTGGGAAATAATTACAGGTTGGGATGAAAAAGTTAACAAATATAAAAACCCGGTTTACACATTTAAAGTCCGCGATAAAGACATTAAAATAGAAACCCATTCAGAATCGCTTTCACATTTGCAAATCCCTAAAGTCGCATTGCCCAAGTACCAAGCTTGGGGCGATATTTTAAAATGGGTGTTGCAAGAAAATGTGCCAGGGGAATTTCCATACACCTCAGGATTGTATCCATTTAAACGTACAGGCGAAGATCCAGCGCGTATGTTTGCAGGTGAAGGAAGTCCGGAGCGCACCAATAAACGTTTCCATTATGTAAGTGCCGGTTTGCCAGCAAAACGCTTGTCTACGGCTTTTGATAGTGTAACGCTTTATGGAAACGACCCCGATTTACGTCCGGATATTTACGGTAAAATAGGAAATGCAGGCGTTAGTATTTGTTGTTTAGATGATGCTAAAAAACTCTATTCCGGATTTGATTTGGCACATGTAATGACTTCGGTTAGTATGACGATTAACGGGCCAGCTCCCATGCTTTTAGGGTATTTTATGAACGTTGCCATCGACCAACAATGTGAAATTTATATAAAGGAGAACGGTTTAGAAAAAGAGGTAGAAGCTAAAATAACAGCTTTATACAAAGGTAAAGAGCGACCAAAATATAACGGTAAATTACCCGAGGGAAATAATGGTTTGGGTTTGATGCTTTTGGGGGTTACGGGAGACCAAGTATTGCCAAAAGAAGTCTATCAAACCATAAAGGCAAACTCCATGTCGCAGGTACGGGGTACGGTACAAGCCGATATTTTAAAAGAAGACCAAGCGCAAAATACTTGTATATTTTCAACGGAATTTGCATTACGTTTAATGGGCGATGTCCAAGAATATTTCATTGAAAATAATGTGCGTAATTTTTATTCGGTGTCTATTTCTGGTTATCATATTGCGGAGGCTGGCGCAAACCCCATTACCCAATTGGCGTTAACCTTATCTAATGGTTTCACGTATGTGGAATATTATTTAAGTCGCTGTATGGATATAAATAAATTCGGACCCAATTTATCATTTTTCTTTTCAAACGGCATCGACCCAGAATATGCAGTTATTGGTCGTGTAGCTCGTAAAATTTGGGCAAAAGCCATGAAGCTGAAGTATGGCGCTAACGAACGCGCTCAAATGCTTAAATACCATATTCAAACTTCTGGTAGAAGCTTGCATGCTCAGGAAATCGATTTTAATGATATCCGAACCACGTTACAAGCCTTGTATGCTATTTACGATAATTGCAATTCTTTACACACGAATGCATATGATGAAGCGATAACCACACCAACTGAAGAATCTGTGCGTCGTGCTATGGCCATTCAATTAATTATAAATAAAGAATTAGGGTTAGCAAAAAACGAAAACCCAATTCAAGGTTCGTTCATTATTGAAGAATTAACCGATTTGGTTGAAGAAGCTGTTCTTTTGGAATTCGATAGAATTACCGAACGCGGTGGTGTTTTAGGCGCTATGGAAACTATGTACCAACGTAGTAAGATACAGGAAGAAAGTCTGTATTACGAAACCTTGAAGCATAATGGCGCATTCCCCATTATTGGCGTTAATACCTTTTTAAGCAGTAAAGGGTCTCCTACGGTGTTGCCTGCGGAAGTGATTCGAGCCACCGAAGAAGAAAAGCAGTTTCAAATAAAAACTTTAGAAAATCTTCATAAAGCACACGATACAACGGCACTTTTAAAAGCGCTTCAGCAGAAAACCATCCAAAATGAAAACATTTTTGAAGCTTTAATGGAAGTTTGTAAAGTGTGTTCTTTAGGGCAAATTACAAACGCTTTGTTTGAAGTTGGTGGTCAGTACCGTAGAAATATGTAAGCAGTGAACCATTTTTTGCTTTATCAAAAAATGTTTGAATCGCTTACCCTGAGCGGAGTCGAAGGGTCTTTCTTTAGAAGTGAACATTTTAAAAACAAAATTATTTCAAAAAATGCATCTTTTTAAACATTTGTACGTCTACTATATGAACATTAAAAATAGATATTATGAAAAATAAAGAATGCACTTGCAACTGTGATGGTTGCCAAAATGGACAATGCCAAAATTGTACCTGCGAAAACTGTACTTGCAGTAATTGTAACTGTTAAGTTTATTTTAATTTGAAAAGCAACAGTGTTTATTTTAGTAACTTTATGCTAAAGTAAGCACTGTTTTTATAATTCTAGTTATGCAAACCCAAGACATTTGGAACACTTATTCAAACGATATAAAATACTTTATATTAAGTAAAGTGAAGGATGCCGTTGTTGCAGACGATTTGCTTCAGGAAACCTTCATTAAAGTACATACAAAGCTTGATACTTTAAAAGATGCCGATAAATTAAAGTCGTGGTTGTTCGCCATTGCCAGATATACCGTTCTAGATTATTTCAGAAATAATAATATCACTTATGAAGTTTCAGAAGTTGATATGACTTTTGATGATCAAAAATTAGAACATACCAAAGAAGACTGTTTAAGGGGCATTATTAAAAGTTTGCCAAAGAAATATAGAGATCCATTGTTTTTATCAGATATTAAAGGAATTAAACAAACCCAAATTTCAGAACAATTGCATTTGCCATTGCCTACCGTAAAATCTCAAATACAACGCGGTAGAAAATTAATTGCCCAAGGTTTTATGGATTGTTGTGATTTTAAAGTGAATGATGCCGGTTATTTAGTGGGTGAGATTAAAGATAAAAAGGATTGCAAAATGTGCAATTAGAAATTTAATTCGCTTGGAATAAGCTACAGATACAAATTTTTAGAATTTAATAATTAATGCGATGAAAAACTTTTTTAACAGAGTTTTTCATCGTTTTTTTTTGCAAATTAAAACCACTTATAGATGTATGTAAACCCTTGAACTAATATTGTTTAAGAAATTTTTCGGCTATCAACTCCTAGTGTAATTTTATCCTGTTGAAGTTAATTATTAAACAAGATTTACCCCAACATTTAAATCTTATACCTATGGAAGCAAATTTAAAATACCAATTCAAAAGACAGTCAAAAAATCATTTCGACTGGTTGATTAATTTTATAAAATCGGAAAGATATTATGAAATTGAAGCGACATTAGTAAATACTAAAAATACTATGTTTATAGATTAAAAAAACAAGACTCTCATTTGTTTTTTTAGAATCCTTGTGTTAAAATACAGGGATTTTTTTGTCTTAAAATAAAGTAAGTGATGTTTTTTACAAAGTTAACATCCAACTGCGTTGCAATTGTTTAAACTTTTTTAATTCGCTACGTAAAATAGGTAAAAAGTCTTTCCCGTTGCTGTTAGAATGCTCCAAACGATACGAATTTTTATAAAGCTTGTTAGTTAAGCGTCTTAAAGAGGCAATGTGTTTATGTTTTCTTTCGGTATAACGTTCTAATTCGGCATTAACAATCTCTGGAGCTAAAGAAACAGATTGCTGAACAATATCACCAGAAAAATAAATATGAGAATCTTCAGAACCATCATTTTTTAAAGCAGATAAATCATGATTTAAATACGTGGAAATGTTTTGAGATAAAGCAAATATCTCAATAGCTTTTTTATAAATCGGTAATTCCGATAGGTTTGATGGGGTATTAGACATCATATTCTTTTTTCTCTTAGCAATTATATCAAAATTACTCACAAGAATCAACAAACAACTTTTTATTTTAAAGTAAAAGTGTATATTTACTTTAATTATTAACTTTTTATAGTTAAATTTCATTCAATATGAATTTAGATAATCTTAACTGGAAGATTTTGAAGTGTTTGCAAGAAAATGCTCGACAATCTAATGCCGAAATAGGCAGGCAAGTGGGTATTAGTTCGCCAGCAGTTTCAGAGCGCATAAAAAGGCTGGAAGATGCAGGTATTATATTGGGTTATAAAACAGTAGTGTCGCCATTGGATATGGGTTACCAACTAAAAGCCATCATTACTTTGCATGCTTTTATTGGTAAATTAAAGCCCTTTTTAGAGAAAGTGAAAACTTATGATGAAGTGTTGAATTGCTACAGAATAACTGGCAATGAAAATATAGTAATGGAAGTGCTTTTAAAAAACCAAAAGCACTTAGAAACCTTTATAGACCAACTTATTGTTTACGGCGAAACGAAAACACAAATCGTGTTGTCTCATGTTACGCGATTTAAAGAGGTGAAACCTATGAAATAAAGCTTGTTAATTTATCAAATTCGCCATGGCGGGTTTTTTCTATTTTCACCTGCATGATATATAATAATTTTGTTACCATCTAAATCGTTTAAATGTGCCTCGCGCCAAAGCCAGGGTTTATCTTGTGGTTCGCTTAAAAAAAGGATTCCTTTTTGTTTTAAATTGGATACGGTTTCATCAATATTTTCATTTTCAAAATATATGGATATGCCAATGCCAATTGGTAATTCATTTACTTTATGTATGGAAAATGTACTGTTTCCGTTTGGACATTCAAATCTTACATACCTAGGAAGTGCATCTACAATGAGATGCAACCCCAAGGTTTTATAAAATGCCGTTGCTTTTTCAACATCTAAAGATGGAATGGTTATTTGGTTTAAATTCATTACAAAAGTCTTTTATAGTTTAAGTTTCTATTTAGCAGAAATAAAATGATGGCACAAATAAGTGCAATTATCGAAATTATGTACCAAGTATTATCAAATCCAAGTGCGGCCGTCATTTGTAAACCAGCATTATGTCCAAAAATGTGAGCTATTGAAAACGACATGGAATACAATGCCATATATTCCCCTTGATTTCCTTTTTTGGCTCTTTCAACGGCAAAGGCATTTGAAAATGGAAAAGCAATCATTTCTCCAATGGTCATTAATAACATTCCAATTACTAAAATGCCAGACCACGTGGTAAAATTTAATATCAGTAAACTTAAACCCGTTAATATTGCTCCAAAAAACATTAACCCTAATTTGGTGTATTTGGTATTTTCCAACCATTTAATTAATGGCATTTCTAAAATAAAAATAAGGAAACCGTTCAGCCCTAAAATAAGTCCAATTTGAAGCTCACTTAATGAATGTACATCTTTATAGTAAATAGTTATGGTTGAAAAGTATTGTAAGAATACTACGCCAAACAGCATCATAGCTATAAGGAATACCATAAAGGCATAATCACTATATGCCGAAACTGGATTTTTGTTTTCAATAGCATCTAAAACTTTGGCCTTTTTAGGATGCAATACTTTAATCATTAAAAAGGTTGCAATAATGCAAGTAATGCCATCAACCCAAAACAAACCGGCATATCCTAAGCCAGTTATAATAAGGCCACCAATGGCAGGTCCAGCCGAAAATCCTAAATTTATGGCTAAGCGTATCAGTGTTAACGACCGTATTTTGTTTTCAGGTTTGCTATATGCATTTAAAGCCACAAACATAGCAGGTCTAAACGCATCAGCTACCAACATCACAATAAAAATACCAATACAAATGGATGCGAACGTATTTAAAAATTGCAAGGCTATAAATAAAGCTCCAGTAGCTAATAGGCTTCTTACCATTACTTTGTAGTAACCAATTTTATCGGTTAATTTGCCGCCAATCCAAGAGCCAACTACCGATCCTAATCCAAAAGCACTCATAACCCAACCTACATGGCTTACTGTAAAATGCAAATCTTCCTTTAGGTATAACGATAAAAAAGGAATGACCATAGTACCTGCTCTGTTTATAAGTGTTATGAGAGCTAGCCACCATATTTCTTCCGATAGGCCTTTGAAAGTATTTATATAGTTTTTGAAAAGTGTTTTCATGGTTTGGTTTACATGGTTCTTTTGATTGAAAGTTAATTATAGACTAAAAATAAAAAGTCCGACTGTGAAGTCGGACTTTTACATATTGTAATAATTTATAACTATATCACCTAAATATATAAAAAGCCCGACTTCCTCTACGTGAAGTTGTTAATTGCATCTTACAAACGGTGACGTTTTTACGCATTTTTATTTTTTATGAGTTACAAACTTATAGAAAATAATTGTAAGTTGTATTTTTGAATTTAAATTATAATTTTAATGAAGCCATTAATTACATTATTAATATTTATAACTTTCTTAGTAAGTTGTGCCCAAGATAAAAAAGCCGTTAAAGGAGAAACCGAGTTTCAGCGTGAGTTGAATGCTGAATATAAAGATGCTACCACTTCACCTTTAAAAGATAAAGATAGAAAGCATTTTGAAGGCTTGGAATTTTTTAAGTTTGATGAAGCCTATGTAGTGACAGCAACTTTGAAACGTACACCAGATACAAAGTTTTTTAATATGAAAACAACTACTGATAGGGTTTCTAAAGAACGTGTTTATGGTATTTTAACTTTTGAATTAAAAGGAAATACATATCAACTAAATGTTTATCAAGGGAAAGATTTAATGGAAAGAGATGGTTACGAAGATTATTTATTCTTGCCTTTTTTAGATGAAACCAACGGGTTAGAAAGTTATGGAGGTGGGCGTTACATTGATGCCCGAATACCTAAAGGAGACACTATGGAAATAGATTTTAATAAAGCCTATAACCCATATTGTGCCTATAATGATAAATACTCTTGCCCTATTGTACCCAGAGAAAATTATTTAAAAACCAGAATTGAAGCAGGAGTGAAGGCTTTTGGGAAGCATTAATGAAATGTCTATTTTATTCGCTTTTTAATGTCCATTCTTTGATGTAGTATCCTGACTATTTCAACTTTGCCATCTTCTATTTTCCTATAAAAAATTAGATGTGATTTTATTTTAGTCACCCTATAGTTTTTACGTGTTAGATCTACAGATTTACCAGTCATAAAATTATCTGCAACGAATTCAATTTCACTTATAATTAAATTGTAATATCTGTCTGCTTGTTCTTTAGACCATTTATGGAATGTATAAATCCAAATATCATTTAAATCGGTAATAGCTTGCTTGCTTATTCGATATTTGTTTCTATTCATAAGTGTTCACGATGTAATTCTTTTAGGTTATCTTTTGCGTCGAAGTTTTCAACAAAGCCACTAAGCTCTCCTGTTTCAAGGGCTTTTATTAGCTCGATTTCTTTTTTTTCTTCACGTTCTAAAAGCCTTAAAGCAGATCTTATTACTTCACTTACAGAACTATACCTTCCAGATTTAACTTCGTTATTGATAAACTCTTCAAAATGATTTCCAAGTGATATTGATGTGTTTTTTCCCATTTTCAAATAAATTTACTCAAATATACCAAATCTTGGTAATTTTGGCAAGTTCTTGAATTTGAAATATATTTTGTTCAGAAATTAAGCTAAAATCACTTGTTTTATTGCCAGATAAGAAGCTTAGCTATAATGAATATTATCATGGGTTAAACAAATGTAAAGCTTACTTCACCAAAAACATCCCTAAAAACACCGCTAAAAAACCAATTACAAAACTGGCAATGGTGTAAGTGGCAAAGCTTAAAAAATCACCCGATTTTAAAAACACATGGTTTTCGTAAGCAAAGGTAGAAAAGGTTGTAAAACCACCACAAAAACCCGTGGCAAGTAGTAAGGTTTGGTTTTGGGTTAACGAGTCGTTTTTGGCGGCAAAACCTAAAATAAGCCCAATAAGTAAACTGCCTAAAATATTGGCTAGAAAGGTGCCATAAGGAATGCCGTTTTCAGGATTGTTCAAATATTTTCCAATAATGTAACGCAGTACACTGCCAAAACCACCTCCAAAAAAAACAAGTAAAATGCTCTTCATTTATTCAATGGTATCTTTTTCTTTAACAGCAATATAAATTTCGGTAACCAAGTTGGCAGGATTTGGTGTTTTTGTTGGATCTGTTAAGTAAGTTTCAATCATAGGGCCATTTTCAGCAAACTCAAAACCATTTTTGGGTATATATGCCATAGCAGTTTCCCAAGCTTCTTTTAAATGGTTATAGTTTCCTTTTAAAGTTGTTTTGATGGCTTTAAAACTTTCAAATTTACCGGTAAGTATATCGTCTCCTTCGGCAGTAATAACCTGTTCAGTAGTTGGAATGCAACACGAAAATATAACGGCATTGTTTTCTTCATCCCATTTTATATAATTTATAAACGGAGTGCCTGCTAAACTTATATTATTTTTTATGGCATATTCACTAACTTTGGGCAACATTTCTTGAATTTTGCTTTCTAATTCACTTATTTTACATGATGCGGTATTGTATAAATAGTAACCGCCGCTATGGTTTGTTACACCATTTACAGTGATGCTGTATTTTTTCATTTCTGCAACTACAATGCTATCCAATTTTTCCAAACTGCGTTCGTAGTGCGATCCAATTTGTTTTTCCATACCGCCAGTAAAAACCGTATAGGCTATAAAACCAAATGGTAAATCTTTGCCAGAAATGCTCCAAGTTACATTGGTACTACCATTAGTATTGGGTTTAAAATCCCAAGTAATATCTGATGCAGGAAACTCGGCAATCTGCATTTGTTGTTTGATGAATTTATTTGCAATGGTTTCAATGGTTTTCATAGTACCAATGCCATTTTTATCTTCCCAAGAGTATGAACCGCCAACACCTTTAGTTTGGTTTGGATAGGTAATTTTCATGTTAGGGTCTGCTTCAACCCAAGACGACCAATCTTTCCAGTTCTTAAAATCTATAACATTATTGTAAATAACCGCTGCGGGTGCCTTCATGGTTCGGGTTCGGCTAACTTCAAACGAGTTAGGTTGCACCGAAATGTAAATGGAAGTTCCAATTATGGCGATTAACAATAAAAATGCGATATACTTAAAAACCTTCATTTTAATTTTTTTTGAAAAGATGCGAATCAAAGATAAACAATTTTAAATTCTCATTAATAAATTATTACATTTGCACTATTAAAAATAAATATTCAATAATTTAAATATCATAAATCAATATAATCAACAATTTAGATTGATTAATTGCTGTTTTTTTATAAGAAAAAATAATTAAAAACAAATGAAACTAAAATCAGTATTGAGTTTTGTGCTTATTGGGGCACTGATGTTTTCCTGTGGAAATGATAAAACTAAAGAAAATAATGAAGATTTAAAAGCAAATGAACCAACGTTTGATTACAATGTTGATCAATTTGCAGATGTTAAAGTATTGCGCTACCAAATTCCAGGTTGGGAAGACTTAACCTTAAAAGAAAAAAAATTGGTTTATTATTTAACCCAAGCAGGTTTGTCTGGACGCGATATTATGTGGGACCAAAATTACAGACACAACCTTAAAATTAGAAAGGCTTTAGAAAACGTTTATACTAATTTTAAAGGCGATAAAACTTCTGAAGAATGGAATGCTTTTGAAGTTTATTTAAAACGGGTTTGGTTTAGTAATGGGATTCATCATCACTATTCAAACGACAAAATAAAACCCGAATTTTCAGCCGATTATTTAAAACAATTACTAGCTGAAACCAATACGGTTTTAGAAGGTGAAGCATTTGATGTTATTTTTAATGATGTGGATGCTAAAAAAGTAAATCAAGCCAAAGGGGTTGATAACGTAGCGCAATCGGCAGTTAATTTTTATGGTGTAGGCGTAACCAATAAAGATGTTGAAACATTTTATGCAGCTAAAAAATCTCCAGATCCTGCTAAACCTTTATCTTTTGGATTGAATTCTCAATTAGTTAAAGAAAATGGCGTGCTTAAAGAGCGTGTTTACAAATCGGGTGGATTATACGGCTCGGCTATTGATGAAATTATCAAATGGTTGGAATTAGCTAAGGGTGTTGCAGAAAACGAGGCACAAGGCAATGCATTAGGTTTGTTAATTACATATTATAAAACAGGCGATTTACAAACTTGGGATGATTATAATGTGCTTTGGACAGCCGCCACCGAAGGCAATATCGATTATATAAATAGTTTTATTGAAGTGTATAAAGACCCATTAGGTTATAGAGGTTCTTATGAATCTATTGTACAAATTAAAGATTTTGATATGTCGAAAAAAATGGAAGTGCTTTCAAAAAATGCCCAATGGTTTGAAGATAATTCACCTTTAATGGAACCCCATAAAAAGAAGAATGTGGTAGGTGTTTCGTATAAAACCGTTAATGTGGCAGGTGAAGCGGGTGATGCCTCACCAAGTACGCCTATAGGTGTTAATTTACCAAATGCTAACTGGATTCGTGCCGCTGTAGGAAGCAAATCGGTGTCTTTAGGGAATATTGTAGATGCCAGTAATAACGCAGGAAGTTCCGATAGATTGAAAGAGTTTGTAAACGATGAAGAAGAGTTGGCATTAGAGGAAGTTTACAGTAAGTTGGCCGATAAGTTGCATACGGCTTTACACGAAGTGGTTGGGCATGCATCGGGTCAATTAAACCCTGGTGTTGGCGAAACCAAAGAAACTTTAAAAAACTATGCTTCTACGCTTGAGGAAGGTCGTGCCGATTTGGTAGCACTTTATTATTTGTACGATAGTAAAATTCAGGAATTGGGATTAACCGATGATTGGGAAAAAACAGGAAAAGCGGCGTATAACGATTATATTAGAAACGGACTTTTAATGCAATTAATCCGTTTAAATTTAGGTGATGATGTTGAAGAAGCACACATGCGAAACAGACAATGGATTTCTGCATGGGTTTTTGAAAAAGGAAAAGCCGATAATGTCATAGAGAAAATTACCCGAAACGGAAAAACCTATTTTAACATAAACAACTATGTAAAACTTCGTGAGCTTTTTGGAGAATTATTACGAGAAACACAACGTATAAAATCTGAAGGCGATTTTAAAGCTGCTGAAACTTTAGTTGAAACTTATGGTGTAAAAGTAGATCAAAAAATACATGCTGAAGTATTGGAGCGTAACAAACAATTTAAATCGGCACCATATACAGGTTATGTAAACCCTGTATTGGTTGCAAAAACAAACGAGGCTGGTGAAATAATTGAAGTGAACGTAGAGCATCCTAAAACATTTGTTGAACAAATGCTAGATTATAGTAAAAAATATAATTTCTTGCCAGAAGTAAACTGATAAGAGTATAAAATAGTAATTAAACTATAAACGGAATCTTAATCAAGGTTCTGTTTTTTTATTAACACTAAATACCAAAAGAATAAGGTTTACAACTATAAGAGCACTGATAATAAGAATAATATTCATGATTTTAGTTATGTTAGTTACTCATTAGATGCAAGATTTTAAAAAAGGTTGCGTCAAGTTTTCAAACTATTTATAAAACAAGATAAAAAAGTTTTTTTTTCTAGTGTGAAAAATACACTTTTTATTACTTGAATATAAATTTAATAGCTGTAATGAGAAGAATAAAGGTTATAAATGCAATAAGCACCCAAATACTACCAGAGTAAAAACGTTTGTGGAGTTTAAAATCTTTTCGGTAAGTGTAACCAATAACAATGGCGAACACTATAAAAAATAAAACTCCGAAAATGATTTGACCTTTACTAAACATATGGTTATTTTTATGCAAAAATAGGTAATTATAAAATGAAAAATAAAATAGAAGCTGTAAAAGCATTTCATACGGCATTTAAAATTGGACATAGTGAAATTCCAAAGGCTGATTTAGGTATTGAAAAAAACACACTGCGTTTTAGTTTAATGAAAGAGGAAAATGAGGAGTATTTGGAAGCAGCCAACAACAACGATTTGGTAGAAGTAGCCGATGCCCTTGGTGATATGCTTTACATTTTATGCGGAACTATTATAGAACACGGCATGCAGTATAAAATTGAAGAAGTGTTTGATGAAATACAGCGTAGTAATATGAGTAAATTAGGAGAAGATGGTTTGCCTATTTACAGAGAAGATGGTAAGGTGCTGAAAGGGCCTAATTATTTTAAACCAAATATTGCATCTATTTTAGGTAAATAGTTTTTGCTGTCATTCTGAATTTATTTCAGAATCACCTAATTATAAAGTTCACAAACAAAAAAGAGAAGCTAAATAGCTTCTCTTTTTTAATATATCCTTAATGTTTAATCTAATTTATAACGCCATCCAAACGGGTCTTCAGCTTTATTTGTTTGAATATCGGTAATACGCTTTTTTAAATAGCTTGCGTAAGTATCATCTAATTCAGGTAAATCATAATCATTGTCTTTATATCCAAATCCTGAAATTGGCGAAATAACCGCCGCCGTACCTGCTCCAAACATTTCTTTTAAAGTACCGTTTTTAGCAGCTTCAACCACTTCGTGTACCGATAGTTTTCTAACTTCAACGTTTATGCCTTCAGCTTTAGCCAATTCAATAATACTTTTTCGGGTAATTCCATCCAAAATACGGTCGCTAGTAGGGCCTGTTATTAGCGTATCGTTTATACGTACAAAAATATTCATAGCACCAGCCTCTTCAATATATTCATGAGTGGTGTCATCAGTCCAAATAACTTGTTGGTATCCTTTTTCAACAGCTAATTGTGTTGGGTAAAATTGCCCTGCGTAGTTGCCACCAGCTTTAGCAAAACCAACACCACCATTGGCAGAACGCGAATAGGTTTGTTCAATTAATACCTTTACTTTTCCTGAAAAATAAGCGCCAGATGGTGCGGTACAAATAATGAATTTATACGCATTGGCAGGCGATGCATGAAAACCGTTTCCAGATGCAAAAATGAAAGGGCGTATGTATAAAGAACTGCCTTCTTTTTTAGGAATCCAATCTTTATCAACTTCCAGTAAGGCTTTTAAACCCTCCATAAAATGGCTTTCTGGCAATTCAGGAATTGCTAAACGTTTAGATGAAATATTCAAACGTTTGAAATTTTCTAACGGACGGAATAACCAGACATCTTCGTTGGCGTCTTTATATGCTTTCATACCTTCAAAAACCGATTGTCCGTAATGGAAAATCTTAGCAGAAGGGTCTAAAGTAATGGCTTGGTAAGGAATCACTTTAGGCGCTTCCCACTTACCATCTTTAAAATTACATTCAAGCATATGGTCTGAAAATACACTTCCAAAAGCCAAATTATCAAAATCTACCTCGTTTATTTTGGTAGTTTTCGATTTTATAATCTCGATGTCGTTGATTATAGAGTTCATAAATCTTGTTATTTTAAGTTACAAATTTAAGTAAAAACGTTTTTAAAAAAGAGGTATATTTACAACAAATCATCCAAAAATTAAATTTTATTGTATGAAACATCTATTATTCGCAACTTTTTGTCTGTTCTTGCTAAATTCTTGTAAAGATAAATACTATTCCTTTGGAGAAAAAATATCTGCGGATGAAGCTAAAGAAGCGTCTTTCATGGCATTGCAATATAAGCACATGCAGGTTGGTGATAGCGTGAATTCTAAAAGAAAAGCTAAGGTAATGGATGTTTGTCAAGCAAAAGGCTGCTGGATGACTTTAAATTTGGAAGATGGGAGTGAAGTGATGGTGAAATTTAAAGATTACGGTTTTTTTGTACCGAAAGACATTACAGGAAAAGAAGTGATTGTAAACGGAAAAGCTTTTGTAAACGAGGTTTCGGTAGATGAACAACGCCATTATGCTGAAGATGCAGGAAAAACTTCTGAAGAAATTGCAAGTATTACCCAACCCAAACGCACTTATTCTTTTGAAGCCGATGGTGTTTTAATAAAACAATAAATTTGGAAAGAGAAGTAGTAATTACCGGAGATGGATCAACAACTATACACTTGCCGCAGTGGGATGAGCAATACCACTCCAAACATGGCGCCATACAAGAAGCGTATCATGTATTTATAAAACATGGCTTGAATTATTTTTGTTTTAAAAAAGAGATTTCTATTGATGTCACTTCGAGCGCAGTCGAGAAGTCTCAGAAAGTATGGAATGAGCCAATTTCAATCCTAGAAATAGGCTTTGGCACAGGATTAAACGCTTTTATAACTTTACTTGAAGCCGAAAAACTAAAAGTTAAAATTGAATATGTTGGTGTTGAAGGCTATCCTGTAGGAATGAATGAAATTGAGCAACTCAACTATCCCAATCAATTAGAGGCAAACGGAAAAGAACCTCTTTTTAAAACCATGCACGAAATTTCTTGGGAAATTCCACATGCTATTTCCAATAACTTTTCACTTACTAAACAAAACCGTTTTTTTTCAGAAATTGAAGAGACTAATAGTTACAACCTCATTTATTTTGATGCTTTTGGTGCCCGTGTTCAACCCGAGTTATGGACGGAAACCATCTTCAAAAAAATGTTTGATGCCTTAAAGGAAAACGGTGCATTGGTAACCTACGCCGCCAAAGGCAGTGTACGTCGCGCTATGCAAGCCGTAGGTTTTCTAGTTGAAAAACTCCCTGGGCCACCAGGTAAGAGAGAAATGCTGAGAGGAACGAAGCATTCAATGACTCAATTAAAATAATTTTTGGAGTTAAATGCTCAGAGCCACGAAAAGGCTCTGAGCATTCGGCGCTAGCCAAATGTTAAGTGAGTTAAAGTCTCTTAGCATTCGGCGAAGCCAAATGTTACGCGCCACTAAACAGTCTCAGTTTTCAATCACAGCAAACAGTATTCATAGACTATAAGTTTGCTTAGTCACTTTGCTTCTTTGCCTCTTTGCAACTTTTTTCAATTATACCCATTCTGTTAAACCTAATACAAAACCTTAGCAAATGCCTTTTCCGTTTCGTAACTTTAAATAAAAAAGAAAAATGCGAGTTTTAATTACAGGAGCGACGGGACTTATTGGGCAAGAGATTGTAAAACTTTGCTTAAAAAAAGATATTGCGGTAAATTACTTAACCACGAGCAAATCTAAAATAAATCAATCCGATAAAACACAAGGCTTTTATTGGAATCCCAAACAACAGGAAATTGATATCAATTGTTTTAAAGGTGTAGATGCTATCATCCATTTAGCAGGGGCTACGGTGTCAAAACGGTGGACTTCCTCATACAAAAAAGAGATTATTTCAAGCCGAAAAGAAACTACGCAGCTATTGGTTTCTAGTTTAAAATCCATTGGGCATACGGTAAAACAGGTTATTTCAGCAAGTGCCATTGGTATTTATCCGGATTCGTTGATTAATTATTACGATGAAACCTTTAAAGATTTTGACGATTCGTTTTTAAGTAGCGTCGTACAAATTTGGGAACAGGAAGTAGATGCTTTTTCCGAATTAAATATTAAGGTGTCTAAAATTAGAATAGGCTTGGTGCTATCCCATAAAGGTGGTGCGCTTACCGAAATGCTTAAACCTATTAAATTAGGCATGGGTGCTGCTTTTGGCGATGGAAAACAATGGCAATCGTGGATACATATCTCCGATTTGGCACAACTATTTTTATATGTATTAAAATATCAACTACCTGGAGTGTATAATGGTGTAGCGCCCAACCCGGTAACCAACCAAGAATTAACAAAAACTATAGCGAGTACATTAAATAAACCTTTGTTTTTGCCCAACATTCCAAGGGTTTTTATGAAATTGGTTTTAGGCGATATGCATACCTTGTTGTTTGATAGCCAACGCGTCAGCAATAAAAAAATAGAAGATAAAGGTTTTTATTTTGAATACCACCACTTACAACCTGCTTTGGAGGATTTGTTGGGGTGATTTGAAGGTCTTGTTTAAAGGTTACGTATGAGAAAAGTGCGTAGTTTGAGTGTGAGGATTTTCCGAAGGAAAATCAGATGCAAGCAAACAAGTACTAACTTTTTATTTAGGAATAAACTTACGCATTATTTTTATACAATGCTACCCAACGTTTTTATTTTTCAGAACTATTTTAGCTGCTTCAACAGCCTCTTTTTGATAGCTTTTGCTGTTGTCCAAAATTTCAATTAATTGTTTTTCGTTTTTCGACTCATATTGTTCAATGAACTTTTCAATTCGAGTTCTTTCTCTTTTTTCTTTTAATTCAACCGCTTTTTTAGAATCCGATTTATTAATGTAAGTAAACATTCTAAATCGGTATTTTGTTTTCCCTAAAAAAGGTGTATCGTGTATAAAGTCGTGAAGAATATTTGTTAAATAATATCTGTCTCCATTTTTAAATTTTAAATCCCAATATCCAAACTCAGATACGAGCATTGGAATCCGTCCAGCTCTATCTATTGCATTTTTGTAATAAATTCCGAGATGATAGTTTGATTCAGCAACATCATTTATGGTGTAAACTTTAGTTAATCCATTTTGAGTGATTTCAATTTTTTTTGAGTCAAAGTCCAAAGTAAAAGAAGTGTCTTTGTTTTCAAAGTAATAATTGAGATAGATTAATAAAGATGGAATGTTCATAATCAAGACTATTACACTAAAGATTATGATTATTTGTTGGTCAAGAACAAATTCGGTTCCGTTTCTCCATTTCCAATAAAAAGGCAATGCGATGATTAAAAGAGCTATCATTTTGAGGTTGTCAAAAAGTAGTCCTTTCAGAAGTTTGTTGTTTATTTCGTAGTGTTTTCTCAAATGTTGGATAACTACTTTGATATGAAATCGTTTTAATACTGAAACAAGTTCAGCACAAATGTTTTATATCATACGTTAAACGAAGGTAGTTGATTTTTTCTACAAAATCAACAGCTTTATTATTTCCAATAAAAAAATATTTTAATGACATTATGACATTTTTACAATAATGGCAGTACTTTTGCCAACCAATTTAAGTATTTGTATAAAAATTGAGATACAACAATGAGTAAAAAGGATAAAGCAAACGATATAGAAAAGGAGCAAGTAGACGCTGTGCAAAACGAAACAGTGGAGGTTGAAGAGCAAATTGTTGAAGAACAAACAGTTGAGGAGAAACTTCAAGGTGAACTAAAACAAGAAAAGGATAAGTTTTTACGCTTATTTGCTGAGTTTGAAAACTACAAACGTCGTACCTCTAAAGAGCGTATCGAGTTGTTTTCTACTGCCAGTGAAGACGTTATGAAAACCTTACTGCCAGTTTTGGACGATTTTGAACGCGCATTAAGTCATATTGACGAAGATAAAGAGGCAGAAGCTTTACGTAAAGGCGTGTTGTTAATTTACAACAAACTGGTAAGCACCTTAGAGCAAAAAGGACTTAAAGTGGTTGCTGTTGCAAAAGGCGATCCATTTAATGCCGATAACCACGAAGCTATTACGCAAATTCCTGCGCCTACAGACGATTTAAAAGGAAAAATTATTGATGTTGTAGAGAAAGGTTATAAACTTGGCGAGAAAGTAATACGTTTTCCTAAAGTTGTTATCGGACAATAAATATTAACTTAAAAAAAGTCCTTTCCTTTGGAAAGGATTTAGGATAGGACATGGCTAAAAGAGATTACTACGAGATATTAGGGATAAGCAAAGGAGCATCGGCTGCTGAAATAAAAAAGGCATACCGTAAAAAAGCTATTGAGTATCACCCAGATAAAAATCCAGACAATAAAGATGCTGAGGCAAAATTTAAAGAAGCTGCCGAAGCGTATGAAGTGTTAAGCGACGAAAACAAAAAAGCACGTTACGACCAATACGGTCACCAAGCCTTTGAAAATGGCGGTGGTTTTGGTGGTGGCGGCATGAATATGGATGACATATTCAGTCAGTTTGGTGATATTTTTGGCGGTGGCGGCTTTGGCGGTGGTTTCTCAGGTTTTGGCGGTGGCGGAGGTCAACGTCGTGTTAAAGGAAGTAATTTACGCATTCGTGTAAAACTTACTTTAGAGGAAATTGCTAATGGCGTAGAGAAGAAAATAAAAGTAAAACGTAAAGTTCAAGCACCAGGTACCACTTATAAAACCTGTTCTACATGTAACGGGTCTGGGCAAGTAACCCGAATTGCAAATACCATTTTAGGTAGAATGCAAACATCGGCACCTTGTAATGTGTGTGGTGGCGCCGGACAAACCATTGATAAAAAACCTTCCGATGCCGATGCACAAGGTTTGAAGATTTCAGAAGAAACCGTATCAATCAAAATACCTGCAGGTGTTGTAGATGGGATGCAGCTTAAAGTTTCTGGGAAAGGTAACGAAGCGCCAGGAAATGGTATTTCGGGCGATATTATTGTGGTTATTGAGGAAGAAGCACACGAAAAACTACAACGCGAAGGCGATAATTTACATTACGATTTGTACGTAAGTTACCCCGATGCTGTTTTAGGTACGTCGCAAGAAATTGATACGGTAACAGGTAAAGTGCGCATCAAGGTAGAAGCTGGTGTACAATCGGGTAAAATTTTACGCTTACGCGGAAAAGGAATACCAAGTATCAACGGTTATGGTAGAGGCGATTTATTGGTACATGTAAATGTTTGGACACCAAAAACCTTAAGCAAACAACAGCGCGAGTTTTTTGAAGCCATGCAGAATGATGAGCATTTTACACCAAAACCAGATAACACCGATAAATCTTTTTTTGAGAAAGTAAAAGACATGTTTTCATAATATTAGTGATAAAAGAAATTTCAAGTAATCGATTATTTTTTTTAAAGTTTCTAGTTCCGTTTTAAGGGTTTTTAGAAAAAAAAACATATATTTGGTTTATCACTAATTTATTTTAGTGATAATTTTTCTTTTTCATAGCAATTTTTTTCCCATCCTTAATCTTTTTTAAGGGTGGGTTTTGTTTTTATAGCGGTTTGTCACCCTGAGCGCAGTCGAAGGGTCTATTTATACCTAAAAATTTCTTCATAAATTCATAAAAAAACTATAAATAATATACAAAGCATTGAACTACTGTTTTAACATTTAATATATTTACAAACTACAAGTCAATTAAAAACTACCAATGAGTAACTTATTAGAAGTTAACCAGGTTTCTAAAAATTTTGGAGACTTTAAAGCCCTTAACAATGTGTCAATTTCGGTTCCTAAAGGCAGTATTTTTGGGCTATTAGGGCCCAATGGTGCAGGAAAAACAACTTTAATTCGCATCATCAACCAAATTACCATGCCCGATGCTGGTACAGTACATTTAGATGGCGATTTGTTGAGCGCTACCCACATAAAAGATATTGGTTATTTGCCAGAAGAACGTGGTTTGTACAAATCTATGAAAGTGGGCGAGCAGGCATTGTATTTAGCACAATTAAAAGGTTTGAGTAAAACCGAAGCCAAAGAACGCTTAAAATATTGGTTTGAACGGTTGGAGATTGGCGACTGGTGGAATAAAAAAATCCAAGAGTTATCTAAAGGGATGGCGCAAAAAATACAGTTTGTAGTTACCGTATTGCATCAGCCAAAACTCTTGATTTTTGATGAGCCTTTTTCTGGTTTCGATCCCATAAACGCCAATTTAATTAAAGATGAAATTTTACATTTAAGAAATCATGGTGCCACCGTTATTTTTTCAACCCATCGTATGGAATCGGTTGAAGAGTTGTGTGATGATATTGCTTTAATCCATAAATCGAACAAAATCCTAGATGGAAAACTGGTAGATATTAAACGTCAATATAAAATCAATACGTTTGAAGTTGGTATTAATTCAACTGATAAGGAGGCGTTAAAAGCAGAATTATTACAAAAGTTTGATGTGTCGTTAGCCAATTTCAAAACTTTGGAAGACGAATTAAAGCTTAATATAAAACTGAATGAGGGTGATATCCCCAACGATTTATTGAACTTTTTAACCTCAAAAGGTGACGTATCGCATTTTGTGGAATTAATACCAAGTGTAAATGATATTTTTATTCAAACCGTGAAAAACAATTGACAATTAACAATTGATAATTAACAATGAGTAATCGTTAAAACCCAACAACACCTAATGAACCATTTACCACTTATAATAAAACGCGAATATTTAACGAAAGTTAAAAACAAATCGTTTATAGTCATGACTGTTTTAAGTCCGCTTATCATGATTGTGCTCATTTCGGTAGTTGCTTATCTATCGCAGTTAAATAATGATACAGTAAGAACCATTACAGTTTTAGACGAGTCAGGTTTTGCCAACGGTGTTTTCGAGAATACCGACAAAACCAAGTACAATGTATTGGAAAATATGTCGCTTAGCGATGCCAAGGTATTGGCAAAAGAAAGTGGTTCGGTAGGTTTGTTGCATATTGATAGAGTTGAAAACATTCATACCATTTCAAATCATATTAAGTTTTATTCGGAAGAATCGCCATCACTTTCCTTAATATCAGATTTAGAAAGCAAATTGGAAAAAAAGTTAACCAATATAAAACTTTTGGAAAATGGTGTTGATTTACAAATGATTAACGACTCAAAAATACGTGTAAATATTGCGCAGGAAAGTTTTGCTGGTGAAAAAACATCAAAAATAGATAGCATTATGAAGTTGGCTTTTGGTGGTGCAGCTGGCTATTTGTTGTTTATGTTTATTATTATTTATGGGAACATGATTATGCGCAGTGTTATTGAAGAAAAAACCAGCAGAATTATAGAAGTCATTATTTCTTCAGTAAAACCCATGCAATTGATGCTAGGTAAAATTATCGGAACCTCGTTAGCTGGTATTACACAATTTGTAATTTGGCTAGTAATTGGCGGTATTCTTTTATCTGTGGTTTCTTTAATTTTTGGCATCAATATTCAAACGCCCCAACAGGAAATGGTGGAGCAAGCCATGGCAAATCCAGAATTAAGTATGCAGGTTCAAGATTTTATAAATGCATTTTTCCATTTGCCTTTAACTAATTTAATCACAGCTTTCATACTGTTTTTTATTGGAGGTTATTTGTTGTACAGCTCGTTATACGCTGCCATTGGTGCTGCGGTTGATAATGAAACTGACACGCAACAATTTATGTTGCCCATCATCATGCCTTTAATTTTAGCCGTTTATATAGGATTTTTTACGGTTATTGAAGATCCTCATGGAACAGTGTCAACGGTGTTTTCATTTATACCATTCACATCACCGGTGGTTATGCTCATGCGTATTCCGTTTGGTGTTCCCATATGGCAACAGTTGGTGTCGTTATTTATATTAATTGCTACCTTTATGTTCACGGTTTGGTTTGCAGCAAAAATTTACCGCGTAGGAATTTTGATGTATGGCAAAAAACCAACCTACAAAGAGTTGATAAAATGGATTAAATATTAAAAAAATGATTCAGGAATTAGAAAAGATAGAAAAGACGGTTGAAAAAAGTTCTATTTGGGAAGGGGTAAAAAACTTTCTAAATCAGCATTATGATTTTACCGATAGGATTAGTATTTCTGTAAAAGACGTACTTATTATTATAACGGTAATTTTTATCACTACCTTAATTTTAAGATTTGTTTTAAAAATAATTACCCGAAAATTACCGGATGATGATAAAGGCAAGTTTAATGTGGTATTTGGGTATTTTAGATGGCTGGTCTATCTGCTTATCTTGCTTCTTACCTTACACAGTGTAGGCGTAGATGTTACGGCTGTTTTTGCAGCATCGGCAGCGTTAATGATTGGTATTGGTTTGGCACTTCAAACCTTATTTCAAGATATTATTTCGGGTGTTTTTATTTTAGTAGACCAAACCGTGCATGTGGGAGACATAATTGAAATTGATGGTAAAGTTGGACGTGTTGAAGAAATAAAATTAAGAACCACTAGAGCTGTAACCATAGATAATAAGGTATTAATAATCCCTAACCATTTATATCTAGAAAACAGCCTTTATAACTGGACACAAAATGGTACGGATACAAGAGAATATGTAGAAGTTGGCGTTGCTTACGGAAGCGATGTGCAGCTAGTAAAAAAGATACTAATACAAGCAGCAGCTTCAAACCCCATTGTTTTGGATAAGGATGATATTGCTGTGCGATTTACCAATTTTGGAGATAGTTCATTAGACTTTAAAGTGGTTTTTACTATTGCAGATAGCTTCAATGCCAACGCCATAAGAAGTGAAGTTAGGTTTGAAATAGATAGACTATTTAGAGAAAATAATATTAGCATACCGTTCCCACAACGCGACATACATATTATTCAAAAACCGGATCAAAGTGTGAGTTTAAGATTGGAACAATCGGAGTTTAATACCAATTTGAGTAAAGATTGATTTCAATTAAAAATGATAATTAAAAATTAATAATATGGAAATGTAGATGTCTTTTGTCTATTTTCTAAAAATATAAAAATACTTATGCCAAAAATTTTAATAATTGAAGATGAAGCAGCTATCAGACGTGTGCTTGTTAAAATTCTTTCAGAAGAAAATGAATCGTACCAAGTAGAAGAAGCTGAAGATGGCTTGATAGGAATTGAAAAAATTAAAAATGATGATTTCGATTTAATTCTGTGCGATATTAAAATGCCAAAAATGGATGGTGTTGAAGTGTTGGAGGCTACCAAAAAAATAAAACCAGAAATACCCATGGTCATGATTTCGGGTCATGGCGATTTAGATACAGCCGTTAATACCATGCGAATGGGTGCGTTCGATTATATATCGAAACCACCCGATTTAAACCGACTTTTAAACACCGTTAGAAATGCTTTGGATAGAAAAGAACTGGTGGTTGAAAATAAATTGCTAAAAAAGAAAGTCAGCAAGAATTTTGAAATGATAGGTGAGAGTACTGCCATTTCCCACATAAAAGAGATTATTGAAAAAGTAGCTCAAACCGATGCGCGCGTGCTTATTACCGGACCAAACGGAACGGGAAAAGAATTGGTGGCACACTGGTTGCACCAAAAAAGTGAACGTGCTAACGGCCCAATGATTGAAGTGAATTGTGCCGCTATACCAAGCGAACTTATTGAAAGTGAATTGTTTGGTCATGTAAAAGGGGCGTTTACAAGCGCTGTAAAAGATAGAGCTGGAAAATTTGAAGCGGCTAATAGTGGTACTATTTTTTTAGATGAAATAGGTGATATGAGTTTGCCGGCACAAGCCAAAGTACTAAGGGCGTTGCAGGAAAGCCGTATTCAACGTGTGGGTAGCGATAAAGATATTAAAGTGAATGTACGTGTGGTTGCCGCCACCAATAAAGACTTAAAAAAGGAAATAGCTGAAGGTAGATTTCGTGAAGATTTGTACCACCGCTTAGCAGTTATTCTAATACAAGTGCCAGCATTGAATGATAGAAGGGATGATATTCCGTTATTGGTAAATCATTTCACCGAAAAAATAGCAAGCGAACAGGGTACGGCTAAAAAAATGTTTTCAGATAAAGCCATCAAGTTGTTACAAGATTATGATTGGACAGGTAATATCCGAGAGCTTCGCAATGTTGTAGAGCGTTTGATTATTTTAGGTGGCACCGAAGTAAGCGAGCAAGATGTAAAAATGTTTGCCAGTAAATAGTTTTATTTTTTTAAACATACATAGTATTGCTGTTCGTTCGAGCGCACTCGAGAACTTCGGGTTTCCGACTGTAATTTTAGGTCTCGACATTAGTTTATCTTGAGCGCAGTCGAAAGACTCGATCAGACAAATTACTTGCTACACAAACTTAACTCCGATAAATATGTTGAAGCCAACGTTTTAAGGTTGTTTACGTAATAAACCTTTAATTCTTCAATGCTTTTTGATGTGACACCCTCTAAATCATCAACATTTTTTATGGATTGGTGATTGCAATTACAGCTTTTTAGTGTTTCGTTGTAGGTTTTGATATTGGAAGTAATAGCATTTTGATAGTTCAGAATTAATGCTTCCTTTTTAAGTTCTAATTCTTTTTCTTTCTGTTCGGCTAATTTTGCTTTTATTTCAGCTTCCTTAAGTTTTAAAGCTTCTTGTTGCTGTTTTAATTTTTGCTGTTCTTTTTCTAAATCGCTTAAAGCATCTAAGTTTGTAATATTTTCGGTTTTGGTGGATGTCATGCATTTATCAATTGCAATAACACTTTCTTTACTTAAATCCCGACCTTGTTTTACATAAAACCTGCCGTCTTCATAAGTTTTGGCCGCTTCAACTTTAGACAATAAAATAATGGCTTTGTCGGCAAATTCTTTTGCAGCAGCACAATCACAACTGCTTAATTTCTTTTTTGAAAGGTTTAATGATTCAACCGATCGGTTTGCATAATACTTTAAATGGCTGATGTTATTGGCATCATAAGATGATTTTACATGCGAATAAGCACTCACAAGATAGTAGTTGGCATCATCGCATTCAGTTTGTCCGTTAATGGAAAAGGAAGTAATTAAAACTAAAAATAAGTAAAGGTTTCTCATGAAATTTGGGTTAAAAACATAAATAGGTGGTGCTAAAGTATTAAAAACATTAAACATATATGTGTAGTTCATCGAATTTGTGGGATTTACTATATTTATAGAATATTAGTTGCAAACAAAACTTTACACATGGAAGATAAATTCATAGAGAAATATAAAGTATCAAGTTCAATTTCATTAAAAGATATTGAAACTAAAGAGGTTATAAAAAAAGCCGATAAAAAGCTAAACGATGTAAGCAAAGATTTAGGTAAACTTCAAGATACCATGTATGCGCATGGTAAATATGCGGTGTTGGTTTGTTTGCAAGGCATGGATACTTCTGGTAAAGATAGCTTAATACGCGAAGTGTTTAAAGAGTTTAATGCTAGGGGCGTAGTGGTACATAGTTTTAAAGTGCCAACCGAATTGGAGTTAAAGCACGATTACTTATGGAGACATTACATAGCGTTGCCCGCACGAGGCAAGTTTGGGGTTTTTAATAGAACGCACTACGAAAACGTGTTGGTAACACGAGTACATCCCGGTTATATTTTGGGTGAAAACATTCCCACGGTAAATTCTGTAGATGATATAAATGATGCTTTTTGGGATGCCCGTTTTGAACAAATAAATAATTTTGAGAAACATATAGCCGATAATGGCACCATCATTTTCAAATTCTTTTTAAACCTTTCAAAAGAAGAACAAAAAAACAGGTTGTTGCGCCGTTTAGATAAACAGGAAAAGAATTGGAAATTTTCTCCGGGCGATTTAAAAGAACGAAAATTATGGGATGCATATCAAACTTACTATGAAGATGCCATCAACAGAACATCAAAACCACACGCGCCTTGGTTTGCCATTCCTGCCGATGATAAAGATTCTGCACGCTACATAGTTGCAAAAATAATGTACGATACCCTAAAGAAGTATACCGATATACAAGAACCTGAGTTGGATGATGATATTAAAGCCAATATAGAAATGTATAGAGGTTATTTGAACAACGAATAGATTTTTGTGGTTTTTTTCTTGATTAATTTTGTGTTTTCCCGGAATTTATCAATTAAAAAAATGATCTAAAGAAAACTTCCATATATGCAACTCTTTGTTATTAATTTCCACAAATTCGTGTGTAAATTCAGTTATTTTATTAAACGTTACAATAAAAGAACGGTGAATGCGAATAAAATTATTTTATCAATCATTGCTTCGATAGCCGATATTGTTTTTCTACAAAGATGTGTTTTTTTATGAGTAAATAGTGGAAAAAAAAGCCTTCTGCAACCGACATAAGGAAATTTGGAAATTTCCCAGTCGTTATAAAATTAAGAGGTTAAGATAGCGTACCATTGTAAAATATCCACCCCCAAAAAGTAAAAAAACCAAATGTCTGCTAAAACTATACCATTTCTTATTAGATAAGATAAATTCACGCATGATTGAAAGCTTTAATTTTATAAATGTAATTGATTAAAAAGATAGATTGCTTATATCGTACACATTAAAGACATAAAAAGAAAAAATAGCAACAAACAAGTTTCGTCGACTGATATATGCTTTGTGTCATTTTTTAACATGATTCTGTCTCTAAAATTATTTTGATATTCAAATGTAATTTAAATTTGCATATTAACATGTTGAAAATCAGGTAAAAATGAAAAATTTTAATTTTAGAGTTTATTTTAGAAAGCTGATTTTATTTTCGGCTTATATGTGTATACTTAACCTGAATGGTCAAATTATATATACAGATATAGAACCGGACTTTGAAGCAAATAAAGTTGGAGACAATTATAATCTGGATTTAAACAATGATGGAATTATTGATTTTATTTTGAATACATCCTATTATGATTATTATTGGTTTGAAATTCGTTCAACTAATAATTTTAATGGAATTATTACTGTCCAACCTTGGTATTCAAACGCACTACCTCTTGATAGTGGTAAAGAAGTTTTTACACTTTCGGGTTATAAAAATGGAGAAATTTATGAAAAATGGGGTTTGTTTACTGTTGGAGATTGCTTTGCAGGCGAATATGAGTGCTTTTATAATTGGAAAAATAAAGGCGATAAATACCTTGGATTACGCTTTTTAGTTAATGGGCAAATCCATTATGGATGGGTTCGTTTAGATGTTATAAGTTATGTCCATTGGGTTATTAAAGATTACGCTTATAACACAATATCCAATACGCCAATTCTTACTGGTCAGATAGTTTTAGGTTTAGAAAAGCAAAACTATCAAAAATTTAAATTGGTTGTAATAAATAGGCAAATATTGATTGTTAATCTAAACGATAATTTTAAATACAGTATTTATTCTATAGAAGGGCAAGAAATATTTTGTGGAAATATAAAGTCTAATGATGAAAGGATAGATGTTCAAGCACTCGCTTCGGGTGTTTACATTATAAAATTATGGTCATTAAATGATTCATATCATTTTCAAAGGAAATTTATAATACCGTAAAAAGTTTAATTAATACCTATAAAAGCATTAACAATGAAAACAAATGTTAAGTATATAGTTTGTTTTGTAGTTATTGTATTTCTTACTAACTGTTCAAATAACGGAGAAATTCTTAATCTACAAGATGCCAATTAATTACCAGAAAATGATGTTAGTGCTGTTTCGAAAGTTGGTTTTCCAAAATTGCGGTTAGAGTTTCAAAATGAAACATTAACTAACTAGACTCAATACTATTTTAGAAGCGATGGGCAATTATTGAAAGTTCTATATAGTTATCCCAACTCCTCTGAACAAGTTTTTCAAATGATTACTATTATGATAATTTAGACAAAGTTAAGTTGCTGAGGGGACATGATGTATATAATTTTGTTTGGAATGATGATAGGATTATTAAGGTGCTTAGGTATAATGGGATGTGGAGTGGAAGATCGGAAATATTATTTACCTACAATAATCAAGGTCAAATTGTTCAAAAAACCGAAAACAACTTTGATTTTCATTATGGTCATAAAGACTCTTATGAATACTAGGATGATGGAATCTTAAAATCAATAGAAGTTTTCATGTAGATGATTATCATTCAAGTAATGCCTTTAAATTATATTCCAAGACAAATTTTTCAGGTTATAATAGTGCAAATAATTTATTTTATGAAATTGAGATAATTCCTGGTAAAATTACACAAAACCGTTTTCCGGTCTCACAAGAGTTTAATCACCTATTATCTTCAGGTTATGATACCTACTATGTTTACGAATATCAGTATGACAATGTAGGAAGGGTCGTTTGTAAATCATATGGAAACACAAAAATAGTTTATGAATATTATTAACAATAAAATCTAAGGTTATGAATACAAAAATTCGTTTAAGGAACAGTTCTGATATGATTTAAATGGATATTAAAATTGTTCTTTATTTAAATTTTCTTTAACAGAATTTTATATTTTATTATTGCCATGTTTTTTTTAGAAATTCTATATTTAACGAAACAAAAACATGGCATGAAAAGACTATTTATATTTTTGATATTTACATTTTCAATTGCACTTTTCTCCCAAACCGATGAAGCCGTTTTAAAGAAAATTTATACCACCTCACTAACAAATGGCAAAAGTTACGATTGGTTAAACCATTTATCTACTCAAATAGGAAGTCGTTTATCGGGTTCTTTAGGAGCCGAAAGAGCAGTAGCTTACACAAAAGCGGAACTAGAAGCTTTAGGCTTGGATAAGGTTTGGTTACAGCCCGTTATGGTGCCAAGGTGGGTTCGAGGTGCTAAAGAGTACGCCTACATAGAAACCGCCCCCGGAAAAACCAATACAGTAAATATTTGTGCTTTAGGTGGTTCGGTTGCAACACCTTCTTTAGGAATTAAAGCCCATATTGTTGAAGTGAAAAACTTTGAAGAATTAGAAACTTTAGGAAAGGCTAATATTGAAGGTAAAATAGTTTTTTACAATCGTCCGATGCAAGCAGATTTAATTCAAACCTTTGATGCTTATGGAGGCTGTGTAAACCAACGATATAAGGGAGCTGTTGAAGCTACAAAGTATGGCGCGGTTGCTGTAATAGTTAGATCTATGAATTTACGATTGGACGATTTACCACACACAGGAAGTATGGCTTACGATGATATTCCTGTTGAAAAACGCATTCCCGCTGCAGCCATAAGTACTAATGATGCCGAAATTTTAAGTACCATGTTGCAGCTTGATAAAAACATTAAGTTTTATTTTAAACAAAACTGCAAACAATTAGCCGATGTGCAATCATACAACGTGATTGGAGAAATAACCGGTAGCCAGTTTCCAAATGAGTATATGCTAGTTGGCGGACACTTAGATTCTTGGGATTTAGGTGATGGTTCGCACGACGATGGTGCTGGCGTGGTACAATCTATGGACGTGTTACGATTGTTAAAAGAATCTGGTATCAAGCCAAAACGCAGTATTCGTGTGGTATTGTTTATGAATGAAGAGAATGGCCTTCGCGGAGCCAACAAATATGCAGAAGAAGCCAAACAAAAAGGAGAAAACCATGTGTTTGCTTTAGAAAGTGATGCTGGCGGATTTACACCTCGAGGTTTTAGTTTCGATTGTAGCGATAATAATTTCAACCAAATATTAAGTTGGCAAACGTTATTTAAGCCTTATTTAATTCATTATTTTGAAAAAGGAGGCACAGGAGCCGATGTAAGTCCTTTAAAGAATAAAAGTAACGTGGTAGCAGGTTTACGCCCCGATTCACAACGTTATTTCGATCATCATCATGCAAGTAACGATACGTTTGATGCCGTTAATAAACGCGAGTTGGAATTAGGTGCAGCCACCATGACCGCTTTGGTGTACTTGTTCGATAAATATGGAGTGAAAAACAATTAGCAGGTTTGTATTTTAAATGAAAAAAATAATTTTCACATTTTTAGTAATGAGTTCTATGTTTTCTAACGGACAGTCAGAAGAAAAATTACCTTATTATGAAATTCCCGATTATCAAGAAGATTATACGGCGAACACAGTAGCAGCCAGAATGATTGATGGATTGGGCTTTCGATATTATTGGGCAACTGAAGGCTTGCGAGATGAAGATTTAAATTTCAAACCAAGTGAAACAGGTCGCGCCACCATTGGAACTATCGAGCATATTTACGGCCTGTCTAAATTTATTAGAAATAGTGTTTTAAGTGATAATAAAGATGCTAATAAAACAGAACTGTCTTTTGAAAATATGCGTAAACAAACCCTGTTGAATTTTAAATTGGTATCTGATGTTTTGAGAAATACTAATTTTCAACTTCAAGATACTGAAGTGCCTTTTTGGAATATTATTAATGGTCCCATTGCCGATGCGTTATGGCATTGTGGGCAAGTGGTTGTGCTGCGCCGTTCTTCAGGAAATCCATTCAATTCAAATATTAACCTGTTTTCAGGTAAAATAAAATCGCGGTAATTAATCTAATGGTTTTTGGTCTGGAGATAATGGTTCTTTTAAAAGCACTTTACATATTTGGTAATTGCCATTTCTAAAGCCAGTAATCAATAAGTTAATGTTGTTGGGAGACCAACGAGGCAATATGTCTTCATCGTCATTATATGTAATTTGAATTTTATTCGTGCCATCATTTCTCATAATATATATATCAGAAGTTTTGGCATCATCTTCTTTGGCTGAATAAACAATTCTACTACTTCTTATATTAGTCCAATCGGGGAATTCACTGTGGTCTTTAAAATATGTAAGTCTGTTTTGTTCTTTGGTAATAATATTGTAGCTATAAATAACATTGTTTTTCTTTTGGGTGTTTTTATTTGAAAAGTAGATTAGATTATCGCCCCTTGGAGAAAGGTTGGGTTGCAAATTAATATGTTGGTTGTCTATAATTTTTTTTAATCGTTTACCATTGGCACTGCACATGTAAATTCCTGTTTCATTATTCTTATCGTGGCAAATAAAAACAACCTCAGCGCCATTCGGTGCGAATTGTGCAAAAGATTTATTGTAACTTAAACTAATAGGCATTTTTTTTACGGATTTGTTTTCTAGGTTACAGGTGTAAATTTCGTTGGTGCCTGTCCGGTCTGATTCAAAAATAATTTTATTTTTAAAGGGATGCCAACTTGGTCTGCGGTCGTTCGAGGTACTGTTTGTAAGCCGTACCTGATTGTTGCCATCAATATCCATAATGTAAATTTGCCAATGTCCGTCTCTGTTTGATTCAAAAACTATTTGTGTACCGCTTTTGTTATAACTGGCATATCTGTTGTCCGAACCAGTATGTGTTAATTGTATTTCTTTAAACCCTTTTTCTTGAGCATTGTTGAAGATAGGTGATAAGAGTAAAATTAAGGTAGTACTTAATAATTTATAAAGTGTCATTTGTTGAATTGTAATAAAAAGCGTTACTAATATAAGACATTTATAAAAAATGAAATAATATTACTAATTTTCGAGTTGTATTTATTTGATTTTATAACTCAATACTAATCATGTTTTTAATAATTTTTTGAAAGCTTTCGACTCCAGATGTTAATTCTTAAGTATTTAATTGAAATGAGCGGGATTGTTGTTAATTTTAATAGAGAGCTTCATTACCTCTTTCTTTTTTTCAAAAACTTTACTAAAACAAAAATTAATGATAACACACCTATAATAATTACAGTTGCAATTATTTCATTTTGTGCTAAATTTGATAGAAAATAAAGTATAATCAGTATTGAAAGTATAGGAACGCTTAACCCTCCAGGAATTTTAAATTCACTCGGTAGAGATTTATGAGAGTTGCGTAATTTAATGACAGACAAAGCAACACCCAAATAAAGCAGGAGTACAGAACTACTAGCAATAACAACCAACTGCTCAAAATTACCAGATACTGCCAGTGTAAAGCCAATAGTAGCATATATAATAATGGCAATGTGCGGTGTTGCAAATGATTTGTGAATTTTAGACAACCAATTAATGGGTATAACTTTATCTCTAGAAAGTGCATATAAAATTCGTGGGCTATTTAAAATAGATCCGCTCATATATCCAAACATAGAGATTATGGCACCAATTAATAAAAGTATAAGTCCAAAAGGACCAAAAATAATTTTCGCTGTTTCGGCAAGTGGTGCTGCTTTAAAATTTGGTAATTCGCTTCCTAAAACACCTTGCGCCACAGTTTGAATTAAAATATAGATGATAACAACCGTTATAATACTTATAAAAACGGCTTTAGGTATGCTGCGTTTTGGGTTAATAACTTCGCCACCAACAATAAGCCCTGTTTCGCAACCTTGAAACGCAAAAAATAAAATAAGGGAGGTTTCACCTAAAGTTTTAATACTTGGTAAGGAGTGAATTTCTAAATTCTCAAAGGAAACATTTTTCCACCCAAAAACAATAATTAATAATAAAGGGATGATTTTAGCAATAGTATTAAATTTTACCAACCCGATACCCTGTTTTAGTCCAATAACATTAATGTAAACCAAACCATAAAAAAGTATGAATAAAAATAAAAACCGAACCCATCCTGTTTCAAATATGGGATACGTAGAGGCCAAAATATTTACTAACGCATTCGAGACTGCGGCATCAGCAAAAAAATTACCGCTTACAGCAAGAATACCTCCA
Organism: Mariniflexile sp. HNIBRBA6329; assembly: GCF_043558645.1. Classification (NCBI taxonomy): domain Bacteria; kingdom Pseudomonadati; phylum Bacteroidota; class Flavobacteriia; order Flavobacteriales; family Flavobacteriaceae; genus Mariniflexile; species Mariniflexile sp. HNIBRBA6329. The sequence continues at coordinate 91,779 of NZ_JBIFXS010000009.1, forward strand.
ATAAATCCAGCGTAATCGCCAAATGCAGTTTCAATGTATGTATAAGGACCGCCTGTATTGGTCACTTTACTTCCTGCTTCTGCAAAGCATAGCATAACAAGAGCCATTAAAATTCCACAAAATGCGTAAGCTATAATACTAGAAGCGCCCATATTTGCAGCAATAATAGCTGGAAGTACAAAAATTCCCGAACCTATTATAATATTTATAACATTAGCAGATAAGCCTATCGCACCAACACTTCTTTTTAAACCTTCCTCTTTTTGAATCATATTATTTTATGGAATTTTACAAATAGCTCAACCACCATTTGTTTTTGTTTTCGGATTTATAAATCATATATTTTTTGCACGGAATATATAGTAAAGCTATAATACCTATCCATACTAAATATACCACAAAGAGCGAATATCCATAATTAATAAGATTGGCATTGGCAAATACTTCTTTAGTTAAAATCATGTCTTGCCAGTTACCACCAAAAATTAATATCCCAATTATAGCTAAAATATGAATAACCAAAACATGTAAAAAATAATAAAACAAAGGCACACGCCCGAAGACCAAAAAGAAGTCGGTCAATTTGTTTTTTACAGTCTCCATGCCATATAAAAATAGTAGGGCAGGACCAATAGTGATTAAGATGTATGCTAATGATGGCGGATATTTTGTAACGTTAAAGAATGACAAAACGGTATAGGTTGTATTTCTTTGAACTGTCCAAGGCACTAAATCGCCATAAACATTGATGCTTCTTAAAACGAAAAACAAGATAATAGAACCAGTACCCAAAATAACCAGCCATTTTTTTCTAATTTCAATATTAAAATCTCTTGTATAAAGGCTTCCTAAACAATAGCCTAAAATCATAAGTCCTATCCAAGGTAATACTGGATAAAAAATACCTATGTCGTTATTGTTGTTTAAAGTAATAATATTTGGTTGATGCAGAGTATACCAAAAAATAGACTTTAAACTTGCACCATTCATTACAATACTATCTAAGGTATTATGGCCAACAACTATTAAGATTCCAATTAAGAGTGTTGTTTTTCTTGATAAAAAGATTAAAAAGGATAGTACAATCATGCTAAAACCAATAGCCCAAATTACTTGAAGAATGAGTCGGCTATAGGTTATATCGAATTTCCAAATAAGATTGTTTAAAACAATTTCCAGTAGTATTAACCAAAGTCCCCGAGTTAATAAGAATTTAAACAACTCATTCTTTGTTTTTTTACTGCCATATAAAAAGGCTGAGGTTCCTGCTAAAAACACAAATACAGGGGCACAGTAATGTGTTATAAAGCGGGTGAAAAACAAAATAGGCGTCGTGGTTGCTAAATTAGTAGGGTTAATAAAGAACGACCCATAATGAAAATAGTCTCTAACATGATCTAAAGCCATGATAACCATTACGACACCTCTTAATATGTCTATGGATTCTATACGGTTGGTTTTAACCATATTTGATATTGTTTATTTTTTAAATGAATGCCGTTTTTGATAACTTAAATTTCTCCAAATCCATTCTAAAGGACCAAATTGATAATATTTTAACCAAATAGGGCTAGCTATTAACTGAAACAACCAAATTGAAAATACAATATATAACAATTCATGACGATGAAAGGTTCCAAAGAGTCCAAATCCTGCACCAGTAAAAATAAACATAGCAAAAACCGAGTGCATCACATAATTGGTTAAAGCCATTTTGCCGACAGCTGATAAACTCTTTTTTAACCAATTTAAAATAGGTAGTTTACAAAATAACATGATGAGCCCAACATGCCCCATAGCAACAGGTACTCTTCCTAAATCATAAGTCAAGTATGATTGTGAAAAAGCCAGCATTGAAAATTGATTGTTAATAATTAATTGGGTTTCGTAATAGTTAACAGATATGCCAATTACATAACCAGCTACAACCATTAACCCGTAAAAGCGATATGATTTTTCAGCGGTAAGGATTTTCAATTTAAACAACGCAATACCTAAAAGCATCATGCTTAATACATCCCATAAATCGTATCTATAAGGAAAATGTTCATTATAATGTAGATTTTTTGGGGCTAGAAAAGTGACAACATCAAAATATCCTTTACGCATGCTGGAGTTGTATTCTTCAACACCTTTTTGGGATCTTTCCCATGCTCTGGCTTCCCATTTCTGGTCTGCCTCCTTTAGTTCTTTTGGTAATTCTTTACCTTCCAATTTATAACTTTGAGCAAGTTCAACTTGTTCCATAAACTTGATATCCTTAAGATAGTCTGAGTAGTTCCACAAGGCACCTGCAGAAAATAAAAATAAAGCAATAGTTATTAATTTTTTCGGCGCTATATATCTAAAAGAAAACACCAAGAATCCCATTAATGCATAGTTATATAAAATCTCTCCGTCCCATAGCAATAAGTAGCAGTGAATTAATCCGAAAACTAATAACCAAGTAAGTCGTCTAAAATAGATGTTTGCTGCTTCAATGCCTGCTCCTTTTTTTTCGAGTCGGTCAAGAAGTATAAACATGCCAACACCAAATAAGAGCGAAAATAATGCCCTCATGGTACCTTCAAAAAACATATTGGTCGTTATCCATGTAGTTAAATCCCAACCCGATGAACCTCCACTAACCGTAGGGTCTTCATAAGCTCCGGCTAGACCCATACCGTTGATGTTCATTAATAATATTCCAAACAAAACAATACCTCGCATAATATCAAGGGATTGAATTCTATCTGAACTCTTTAAAGGAACAAATACTGTTTGTGTGTTTTCCATTGTGGTTGGTTGTTTTAATAGCATCTTTCTAAATTCTATTTTAAGAAAGATGCTATTGGAAAGTTAAGTTTCATTCTACGTAGGGACCTGCATCGACAATATTACAGGTTCTAAAACAGTATGTTCGTCTTTCTTTGATTTGTTCTTTGGGTCGTTAATGATAGCCCCAAGCATTTCTAGATCAGCATCTTCAAAAACTATGAGTATGGAATTGGAATCATTTGAATCCTGAAATGTCCTGAAACTGGCTACTGCAGGAGAAAATAAGTTAACTCGGTCTTGATGGCCTTTAAGCCATTTGTCAAAATTTCCGACTTTATGTCGGCCTATAACGGTTTGTTTCATGATATTCTATTTATATTAATGCCTACTCTTATTGGTTTTCGGCTTACCCATTTTTGTATGTATTCAATCCAAAAGCCAGGGCTGTATCAATACCAATGCCTGTTGTTCTTAATTTTGTTTGGTTTTTAGTTTTATTATTTTATGGCATCTGCTAGTTGCTTTGTATCCACATATTGTTGAAAAGCAATTACCTTTCCATCATTAAGCGTCCATAAATGAGCTGCTTGAGCATCAATAGGCTTATTGGTCTTTTTATAAGTTCCATTATAGCGTAAAGTAGCAAGCACTTGGTTATTGAACATGTCATGCAATTGAATATTAACCAGTTTAAATCCATCCCATTCACCACCAACACGTGCAAATACACCATTTAAAACGGTATCTGGCCCTACGTATGGATTGCCATCGGCATAAGCATTGCCTTCGGCTTCATTCCAAACAATATTGGCATCCATTTTGCTTAAAACAGTAGGAATATCACCAGTTCCAAAAGCTTTATAAAGACTGTCAATAATGCTTGTATTTTCTGGTGAAGATACAATGCCTAATTGTTGTAAAAATACCGTGTTATCCATGAAATCTTGTTCTTGGGCAATTTTACCATCTTTCATTTTAGCTATGGTAACACCCTCAATGTCTACCGATTTTCCTGTGGCGGGCATTCCGAAGAAATCACCAGTATGTTTTCCTTTAAAATTCCAATGTTTCACAATATTATCGTCTTGACCAAAAATATCAACAACCGTAAATTTAATATCTGAAAATCCAGTTATGAAGTTTTGGTAATAGGCTTTAAAATTGTCAATACCTACAATGTTTTCTGGACTAGATATCATTGTGATGTCTTCGGTGAAGTTTGTATTGTTAATAAGGTCTAAGTTGCCATCGTTAACAATATGATCCCAAGTATCGGAATACATTTTAATGTTTTTTTCAGTTTTAGTATTGTTACAAGACATTATGCTTAATCCAATGATTAGAAGAAATAGTTTGACTGAATTTTTCATTTTAGTTGATTTTAGTGGTTAAACTTATATAATTGTGTAAATACAAAGGCAGCTAAATAGTTAAGCAGCCTTTGTATTTTAAATGTTTCACTTGGCAGTCAGCAAGCTTTGGCTATAGTACCCCATTTCAGCTATTATTTTTCCGTCTGAGTTAAAACTGTTGCTAATGTGCATTGGCAGCGTAATTTCTTTTTTATCCGACTTACGAATTAAATGGTAATTCCACCAAGATAAAACTTCACGTCCGTTACCCATTTCATATTCCAAGTAATCAGGATATCCAATCATCTCTAAATTTTTTATCTCATAATCATTTAAGAATTTTTGCCACATGGATTTTGTTTCTTCTTTTGTATAGGTTTTTTCCCATCCTGAATTGATATCTGAAAATTTTGCATCATCACTGTAATAACTCATGCATTTGTCTAAATCTTTTTTTTCAAAAGCATAGTTGGCCAAACGAACGGTATTAATATTGTCATGATGGTTATAAATTTTGCCATTTGTTCTATTTACATAGCTGGCACGTATTTCGTCTGGGATACTTTGATTGGTGTAATTTATAATGGTTTGTATCTTGTTGTTTTTGTTTACAACAAAAAGTTTGTGTGTAGGCATATCAATTTTTACGCCTGTTTTTTTATGCACCCCTTTTAAATCTTCCCAAGTTTGTACCCAAACTACATCCTTTTGATTATCTTCTTTGTATTCCAAAGCATCAGGATAAGCACTTTTGGTGCGGGTTATAGAAAAATAATCGAGGGCGTCGTTCCACCATTTCACACCTTTTAAATAAGAGGTTTTGTCTTGTCCTTTATCGTTGGTCCTTGTGCCTACGCCGTTATAGGATTTAAAATCATCAGCCAAATAACTTGCTACTTTGGCAGAATCTCCAGCTACAAAAGCTTTGGTCATGTTTTCAACTACAGCAATAGCTGGGTGTTCAATGTAAATGGTTCCATTGGATTTTTTTTGGGCGAATGATGCCACTGTGCTTGCTAAAGCAATTACGAATAATAATGTTAGTTTTTTCATTGGTATAAAAATTTATGGTTAATTAATTCTTTTTAAATTTATAGTTAGTAAATTGGTTTAATGTTGATTTTATAGACAGAAACGGTATGCCCAATTGATGCTCTGCCAATTGGTTTTGGTAAATTATTTTAGCTTTAGGAGTGAGTGTTTTGGTATTAGGTTTTACACTTTGCTTGTTAGATGTGTTTTGCAAAAATGAAAAAGTAGTGTACAGCCACAAGAGTATAAATACAACCTTTAGTTTGAAGATGTATGTAGTTGTATAAAATAGCATAAAGTCTTTTTATTAAAATTAATTTAACTAAAAAAAGACTTAGGGAAAATATTATATAATATTAGTTAATATATTGATTATTAACAAATTTTATAAATAATATTTATTGAAAAGATGTTTTGAAGAAAAAAAGCTCAACAATTATTGTTGAGCTTTTTTTATAAACTAAGATTTAATATGGAATTTATTTAACTAATTCCTTTTGTTTTTTAGAAGAAAAATCAACTTCAATTTGATTGTTTATAATATCATCAAAGGTTTCTCTTTTTCTTATTAAATGTGCTTCATTATTGTACCATAATACTTCGGCAGGACGGAATCTAGAATTGTAGTTACTTGCCATAGAAAAACAGTAAGCACCAGCATTTTTGAAACATAAAATATCACCTTCATTAATTTCGTTGATGCGACGGTTATTGCCAAAAGTATCTGTTTCACAAATATAGCCTACTACAGTATAAAAACGCTCGCGCCCTTTTGGATTGGAAATATTTGAAATTTCGTGGTGCGACCCGTAAAACATAGGGCGTATTAAGTGATTGAAACCAGAATCTACCTGAGCAAAAACCGTTGAGGTAGTTTGTTTAATGGCATTTACTTTAGTTAAAAAACTTCCAGATTCGCTCACTAAAAATTTACCTGGTTCAAATGCTAAGGTTAAATCTTTCCCGTATTCTTTACAGAAGTTATTGAATTTTTTAGTTAATTTTTCACCTAATTCTTCAATATTAGTTTCAATATCACCTGGTTTGTAAGGTACTTTAAACCCAGAACCAAAATCGATAAAGTCTAAATTTTTAAATTGTTTTGCGGTTTCAAACAAAATTTCACTAGCATATAAAAACACTTCAATGTCTAATATATCACTGCCAGTATGCATGTGTATACCGTTAATTGTCATTTTGGTATTTTCAACAATACGTAAAATGTGCGGTATTTGATGAATAGAGATACCGAATTTAGAATCTATATGGCCAACAGAAATATTAGCATTTCCACCAGCCATAACGTGCGGGTTTATACGGATACAAACAGGCGTTTTTGGGTGTTTTGCACCAAATTGTTCTAAAATAGATAAATTATCTATATTAATTTTAACACCTAAAGCAGCAGCTTCTTCAATTTCGGTTAATGAAACGCCGTTTGGTGTAAAAATAATTTGTTCTGGTGAAAAACCAGCAGCTAAACCTAATTGAACTTCTTGTATTGAAACAGTGTCAATTCCAGAACCTAATGAGTTAAAAAATTTTAGTATAGATATATTAGATAATGCTTTAACAGCATAGTTTATTTTTAGATGCTTAACATTTTTAAAAGCATTAGTTAGTCTTTTGTATTGACTTTCAATTTTTTCGGCATCATAAACGTAAACCGGGCTCCCAAAATCTTGTGCTATTTTTAGCAATTGATTTTCCAACATAATTTTCAAAATTTTTGCCAAAGATATTTCTTTAAAATCAATAAAAAAGAAATTAATTAAAAATTAAACAAATTAAACAAAAAGTTAATTATTTAACAAAATAAAAAACTTTAATTCAAAATAAGCGTTTTAGTAATTAATTATTAGGGTAAGTAAACATGATTATTTACATTTGCGCTTCTTAAACTATTTAGCAAATTATGAATTTACACGAATATCAAGGTAAAGAAATATTAAGCAGCTTTGGAGTACGCATCCAACGTGGTATTGTTGCTCAAAATGCACAAGAAGCGGTAGCAGCAGCAAAACAATTAACGGCAGAAACTGGTACAAGTTGGTACGTAATTAAAGCCCAAGTTCATGCTGGTGGACGTGGTAAAGGTGGCGGTGTTAAACTTGCTAAAAACCTTAAAGAAGTAGAAGCAATTGCAGGAAACATTATAGGAATGAACCTTATTACGCCTCAAACTTCTGCTGCCGGTAAAAAAGTACATCAAGTTTTGGTTGCTGAGGATGTTTATTATCCAGGAGAAAGTGAAACCAGCGAGTTTTACGTATCTGTTTTATTGAACAGAGGTACAGGTCGTAATATGATTATGTATTCTACCGAAGGTGGAATGGATATTGAAACTGTTGCAGAAGAAACCCCTCATTTAATTTTTACTGAGGAAGTAGATCCTGCAGTTGGTCTTTTACCTTTCCAAGCAAGACGTGTTGCTTTCAATTTAGGATTATCTGGTACAGCTTTTAAGGAAATGACAAAGTTTGTTACCAATCTTTATACGGCTTATGTAAAATCAGATTCATCTCTATTTGAGATCAATCCAGTTTTAAAAACAAGCGATAATAAAATTTTAGCTGTTGATGCTAAGGTTACTATAGATGACAATGCGCTTTACAGACATAAAGATTATGTAGATTTACGTGATATCCGTGAAGAAAGTGCTATTGAAGTTGAAGCTGGCGAAAAAGGCTTAAACTATGTAGACTTATATGGTAATGTTGGATGTATGGTGAACGGTGCTGGTTTAGCTATGGCAACCATGGATTTAATTAAACAAGCAGGTGGTGAGCCAGCAAACTTTTTAGATGTTGGTGGTACTGCTGATGCGGCTCGCGTAGAGGCAGCTTTCAAAATCATATTAAAAGATCCAGCTGTAAAAGCTATTTTAATCAATATTTTTGGAGGTATTGTACGTTGCGACCGTGTGGCGCAAGGTGTTATTGATGCTTACAAAAACATGGGAACTATCAATGTGCCAATTATTGTGCGTTTACAAGGAACGAATGCTGATATAGCTAAAGAATTAATTGATAATTCTGGTTTAGCAGTATTAAGTGCTACTGAATTCCAAGAAGCAGCAGATAAAGTACAACAAGTATTAGCTTAATTTTACCCTGCAAGGTTTTAAAAACCTTGTAGGCATATATAACAAAAAGAGCAACATTAACCGTTGCTCTTTTTGTTTGTTTTAGAATGTAATAAACTTTTCTTTTTTATAAACTTTTTTTGTGGTGCTTTCTCGGAAGCTTCACCTTTTTCGGTTCCAGGTTTAATATTGATACCTTTTTCTTTATTGGCATCTTTCTTGGGCATTGGTCCGCGTAAATGAATAACCAAACCGTTTAAAAAGTTTCGTAAAATTTGGTCGCCGCATTCCATATACTTTGGATGGTCTTCATTTCTAAAAAAAGCACCCAACTCACTTTTAGAAATTCTAAAGTCTACAAGCTCTAAAATTTTCACAATATCATCATCTCTAAGCTTTAACGCAACACGTAGTTTTTTTAAAATATCGTTATTTGTCATATCTGCAATTTTTACACTAAAATTAAGCTTACCGTTTATCGATAATGCAATCAAGCACATGCTTTTCTAGCGTTTTTGTAATTTTTGTAAAGATACCTTAAAAAATTTATTTTGATTAACCTTATTTTATAATAATTAAAATAAATTAATTTACTGTATATCAATTAGTTAATTAATTGTTTTTTAATTTTTTGTTAAGATTTTATGCTTAAAAGCACATGTGTTTTTTTGTGTGATAATTTTTTTTATTGATGAAATAAATAAAATACACGACCAACTACGTTTGTGTTTTCGATAAGTTACATATTATCCACGATTATTAAATTATTGTTGTTCGTATCTTTATAATGTAATTAATTAATCCCTCTTAGCCATGATTAATAGAGTAGAAAAACTAAGTCTTCTTTCCGAAATGATAGCTTTTGCTAAGTACGATAAAGACATAAAACATATAGAATATAATTTTTTACTAGGTGTTGCAAAACAGTTAGATATTTCGCGAGAAGATTTTGATTACTTGATAGAACATCCAATTAATTATACTCATTTAAAATCTCATAGCGAGCGCATTGTGCAATTCCACCGTTTGGTTTTGCTAATGAATATTGAAAATCAAGGCGGTAACGAATCAAAAAGTGCGATTAAGTTATATAACTTTGGATTGCGTATGGGTTTAAGCCATGAATCAATTACAAAGGTTTTATATTTAATGGAAAGTTTTCCCAATAAAATTGTTCCACCAGACGTTTTAATAGATATTTTTAAAACACAGTATAATTAGGTTTATAAAGTAAATTCCAAAATCCAAATTCCAATAGAAGGTTTTAATTACTGAAATATTGGAATTTGGATTTTTTATTTGGAATTTTAAACATTTAACTTTTCCAGTTTCGTTTGGTAGTCTTTAATTTCATCACGTAGTTTTGCCGCAACAATAAAATCTAATGCTTTAGCAGCTTCTTCCATAAGTTTCCGTTTTTCGCGAATTTTCTTTTCCAATTCAGGTTTGTTTAAATAAGCACTTTCTGGTTCGGCAGCTTTTAAGGCTTCCAATTCATAACTATAGGTGCTTACTGAGTTTTTAGTTAAAGCATTATCTAAACTTTTATTTAATGCCTTTGGAACTAAATTGTGTTTGGTATTGTATGCAATTTGTTTTTCGCGTCGGTAATTGGTTTCATCAATGGTTTTTTGCATGCTATTGGTTATTTTATCGGCATACATAATAGCTTTGCCGTTAAGGTTTCTAGCGGCTCTACCAACGGTTTGTGTCAATGAACGTGCCGAACGTAAAAAACCTTCCTTATCGGCGTCTAAAATGGCGACAAGAGACACTTCGGGTAAGTCCAATCCTTCTCGAAGTAAGTTTACACCAACCAACACATCAAATAAACCTTTACGTAAGTCTTGCATAATTTCTACACGCTCCAAAGTATCTACATCGCTATGTATGTAGCGACAACGAATTTGAATGCGGTCTAAATATTTAGTCAGTTCCTCTGCCATACGTTTGGTAAGTGTAGTTACCAAGGTACGTTCGTCTTTTTCAACACGTTGCTGGATTTCTTCTATTAAATCATCAATTTGGTTTAAACTGGGTCGGATTTCAATAACGGGGTCCAATAATCCGGTTGGACGAATCACTTGCTCTACATAAATACCGTCCGATTTTTTTAATTCATAATCAGCAGGTGTAGCGCTTACATATATAACTTGGTTTTGTATGGCTTCAAACTCTTCAAATTTTAAGGGTCGGTTATCCATAGCAGCAGGCAATCTAAAACCGTATTCTACCAAATTTTCTTTTCTGCTTCTATCGCCTCCATACATGGCGTGTACTTGCGAAATAGTAACATGGCTTTCATCCACTACCATTAAGTAATCCTCTGGAAAATAATCCAATAAACAGAATGGTCTTGTACCCGGAAGTCTTCCATCTAAATAACGTGAGTAGTTTTCAATACCGGAACAATAGCCCAATTCCCTAATCATTTCCAAGTCGAATTCGGTACGTTCTTTAAGCCTTTTTGCTTCTAAATGTTTACCAATTTCTTTAAAATAATCGTGCTGTTTTACTAAATCGTCCTGAATTTCCTTAATGGCGTTTTGTAAAACATCGGGCGATGTTACAAACATGTTTGCAGGATAAATAGTCAGTAAATCATATTTTTCAATCACTTGATTGGTTTGGATGTTGAAAGATTCCATATCCTCAATTTCATCGCCAAAAAAGTGGATTCTAAAGGCATCATCGGCATAACTTGGGAAGATATCCACCGTATCACCTTTTATCCTGAAGTTTCCATGATTGAATTCACCTTCGGTACGCGAATACAAACTTTGTACCAATTGATGTAAAAGTTTGGTTCTTGAAATAACTTGGTCGCGCTTAAGCGTAATCACGTTTTTTTGAAATTCTATTGGGTTTCCAATACCATAAATGCACGAAACGGATGCAACAACCAATACATCGCGTCTGCCAGAAAGTAGGGAAGAGGTTGCACTTAAACGCATCTTTTCTATTTCTTCATTGATGGATAAATCTTTTTCTATAAAAACTCCCGATACGGGAATGTATGCTTCAGGTTGGTAGTAGTCGTAATACGATACGAAGTATTCAACAGCATTATTTGGAAAAAACTGTTTAAACTCAGAATATAATTGAGCTGCTAAGGTTTTATTATGGGCTAAAACAAGCGTGGGTTTTTGAACTTCCTGAATCACATTAGCAACTGTAAAGGTTTTACCAGAACCTGTTACACCAAGTAGTGTTTGGTATTTTTCGTTGGCATTTATACCGGCAACGAGTTGTTTTATAGCTTCGGGTTGATCGCCTGTAGGACTGAATTCGGATTCAATTTTGAACTTCATATTGCAAAATTACGCAAAAAAAGTGTGTTATCGTTTCAAAGTAAAGCGTCCATTATATTCGCTACTATCGGGCAATGTTACTAAATACCAATAATCGTCATTTGATAAAAATTTGAAACTATAGGTACCATTTCAACCAGCTTCTAAAGGATTGATAGGTTTGACTGTCAACTTGAAGATTTTGTTTAATCGAGAGAAATCCTAAAAAAGAAAACTTAAAAGAAAAAGCGGCTTCATTATAAATGACAACTCTAACTGTAAAAATAACTACTTAAACATAAAAAGTTAATGATTTTAGCGTTTTAGTGCAAAATGTCCTTTAATTTCAAAAGCTTCTCCGTTTTGAATGATTTTTGCAACAAACCAATAATCATCTGTAGGCATGTTTTCGCCATTGTACGTTCCATCCCATCCACTGGAGGTGTGCAGTAAATTTTTGAGTAATTTACCATATCTGTTATAAATATAAATAACGGTTCCAGGTAGTTGTTCAATGCCTACAACATGCCACGTATCAAAATAGCTATCGTTGTTTGGTGTGAAAAATTTAGGAATATCTATAACAAAAACTTCGGTAGTTACGTCTTCACAACCATTTAAGTCTCTTATGGTTATTGTGTGAACACCTAAAGTAACATTATTAAATACGTTAGATGTTTGTGGTTCTCCACCATCCAGTATAAACAGATAATCTCCAATTCCACTAACATTCACAGTAATGCTATTTGGGTCTGCAAAATCAACGGTTGTTGTAAAATTGATATTGGCGGTTTCAGACTCTATTACGGAAAAGAATTTGGTATATGAACAATCATCTGAAATGACATGCGGTGTTGTAGCTGTTACCCAATAATCGCCTATTTGAGAAGCATCAATTAATACAATTTGTGGGGTTGTTGCTCCGTTAGACCATTGATACGTGTCGTTTGGGTTGCCTGTATAAGCATCTATAACTAGCGGTAAATTGTTTAAGCACAAAGGAACGATGTCGTTTATAGGAATGACAGGCAGAGGGTTTACTATGGTTGTAAATTGGGTGATGTCATAACAATCCGAATTGTTTTCTATTCGTGCATAAATAATTTCGTTATTGGATGCGGAGTATAAATTGCCTAAAGCATTAGTACCGGCTTCGGCACTTGCAGAATTATTATAATAAGTTACGGTATGTGTATTTGCATTTTGATTTCCTATAATAGCATTTGCTGTTGCCAATAAATCAAATTCTAAAAAGCCATCAAAATTGTCATCACATGCTATTAAATTTGGAGGTGTGTTAGCCACGGGGTTACTATTTATTTCCAAGATAAAAGATTGTATGGCATAACATCCAGAGTTGTTATTTGCTACCCTTGCATAAATGGTATGGTTGCTCGAAGTGTAATTAAATGTGTTTCCAATAGGGTTTGTATTGTTATTTGCCTCGTTTAGTGTGTTGTGGTATGATATTGCAGACGTATTATAAGCATTAGTAATTAATCTGTTTACTTGAGTTAAATCAAAGGTATTAGTGTCATTGTCGCAAATAGGAATGGTTCCTATATCATTGGTTACAGGTGGTATATTTACATTTAGCTCTAGAGACATTGAGTCCGAACAGTCTGTTGATTCAATTTCCGCTTTAACATAAATTATTTTACCATCACTTGCGGGATATGCATTTATTTGAGAAGTTGGTATTTCTATTGTTAAATCTACATCTTCATAATAGGATATCGCCACATCACTAAACCTTACGTTTCCTATGTCATAAATGGTTGATTCTAAATTGATAGTTGTATTGCCATCATAATCCACATCGCATACAGGTGCTATAGTAGCAGAAATAATATGAGGTGTAGGAAAGGTAATAAATCTTACCTCTTCTACAACGGCACATAGATTGGCTAGATTTTCTATTCTTGCATAAAATTGGCCCTGAAGCGCATTCGAAGTGTATTGATTAGGTAATGGCGTTCCAGTATTGTTAAGAGCATCATTTTCATTTAAATAAAACTGAATATTTAAATTGTCACTGCTGCCTTGAGCAATTTCCTGGCGTTTACTTTCTAAATCGAAAGTATTATCGCCAGCAACACTTTGACAAACCGGAGGGAAATCTGAAAAATTAGTATTATAGTCGGGGTTTGTTGCTACTTCTATTGTAAAAGACCCTGTGCTGTTACAGGTGGGGTCTGAAATATTTTCAACACGTATATATATGGTTTCTAACCCCGAACTTGGGTAGGGATTATTCTTATCTATTAAGCTAGTAAAGGCGCTATCTTCAAAATAGAAAACTTCTTTGCCATTTTGTCCATTTAAAATTTCAGCATCTTTATCTGCAAAAATAAAGTTTGCCGATGTTGTACCTATATCAACACATATTTTGTAGGGTGTTATGTTAGGAATTATTGGTATGGTATTAACAATAATATTAAAGGATTCAATAGCAGGACATATGATTGTTGATGTAGTATCTTCAATACGAATATAAATGGTTTGCGTATTAGCATTATATGTTTCAGGGTTACTAATAGCATCTGTACTTGTATTAGCATTATCGTAAGATGTATGAAAACTGATATTTAATCCATTCGTGTTAGAAACAACCTCAGGTATTTTAGCTTCTAAATTTATAATTGAAAACCCATCTTGATCGTTATCACAAATAATAATAGGAGTAGGTGTCGTCGTCGCTGGAGCTACCGATACTTCAATATCGAAGCTGTTTTCGGTGTGGCAACCCGTGTCAATATTTTCAATACGTGCCCATAGGGTTGCTTGTTGGTCTACTACATACGTATTGGGTAGTTGGTTTGCGGTGTTATTGGTTTCAGCATCTTGTAAGGTTGGAAAATAAGTAACAGCAAAGTCTGTATTTCCATTTAGAATAGTATCGTCAAACGATGGTAAAAAAACATCAGCAACACCATCATCATCAGTATCACAATAAGGTAGAGGGGTTGGCGAATTAAAAAGTAATACAGGATTTACCCGCAATATAATATCTTCCTCTTCAATACAGCCCGTAGCGGTATTTTCAATTTTTATAAATAAGGTTGTGGGTGTTGTTGTACTTACTGGATAAAAATCATCCTTGTTAATAGGGTTAGTATCGTTATCTAAATCATCTTGGTTGTTGTAAAAGGTTACAGCTATAGGAAAAGGCAATTGCCCGATAATGAATGATTCAACGACATATAAATCGAAGTCTACAGAATTATTATTATCAGAATCATCACATAAAGCAAATTCACCAGTATCGGTTCCTGTAAGTAATAGATTGGTGTGAATTTCAATAGGAACTATGGCGTAGCAACCCGTTGTACTATCAACAAGTCTAACATAAACGGTTGTGTTTCCAGGTTCGGGCACAGCATTTGTATATTGGTAATTTGCGGGGTCAGAAATCGGGTTAGCTCCAGATTCAGCATCACTTTGACTTGTATGGTAAGTTGGTGGTAAAAAATTAGTTTCACCGTTTAAAATGTTGTTAATAACCTGAGTTAAATCGAACAAAGCTGAGCCATCATGGTCCACATCACAAGCATCAATGTATTGCAGATCCCTAACTATTTGAGTATTACCATTAGTTACATTAATAGTTAAAGAGGTCGTGCTCACACAGCCAGTTAGATTATCTGTAACTCTTACATAAAGTGTTTCAGAAGGTCCTGTAACGTTATAAGGAGGTAAAATACGATTGGTTCCATTATTAGCATCGAGTGGTGTAGTGTGGTAGCTTACACCTAGGTTAGTTTGACCATTGGTTATTTCACTATCTTTTTCTCTTAAATCTACAGCGGTTTGATTATTTGGGGTGTCATCATTATCGCAGACATCCCAATCTGCTGGCTGCGAAATTATTGGAGGTGAATTAACTTCTAAATTGAATTCCCCATAAATTAGACAGCCTTGGTCAGTATCTTCAACACGTACAAAAATAGTGGTTGGACCACTTGTTATTGGACTTGTTATATTGTTACTAGGATTGTTTCTTGCATCAGCATCGGTATAATAATACGAAATCGTATAATTAGCAGGAAGATTAGAGATTGCATTAACAACATCTTGATTTTTGGTAGATAGATTAAAAGTTTCTACGCCATTTCCATCATCATCACACACTGCGTAAGGTGAAATTGGATTGGTTGATAATTCGGTATCTATAGTAACATTAATGTCATCTGTAATAGTACAATTAAGCCCATTGATAGTTACCTCAACGCGGTATAAACCACTATCAGTAGTTGTTAGTATTGGGGCTATTTCTCCAGGCAAAAGGGCGTTGTCTCGGTACCATGCGTAAGTGGCTTGGGGGTTTTGTATTTCGCCATTTAAACTTACACTGCCAGAGCAAGTATTGACATCGTCTCCCAGCTCAAGCGCATTAAACGTATTGGCTTCTATAAAAACGGCCGTATCGTATGAAGGGTCGTTTCCTTGGTCCGCTACAATTAATTTAACATGATATTGCACATTTGGTGTTACATTACCAGCAGCAGTGAGTACGGTAGTTCTACCATTATAGTTCGTGTTTCCAAAATTATAGCCATCAAAATATTGTGCATTAGCTGCAGGACATTGAGTTATAATTTCATCATGAATATTATTAACTGTAACAGGTGTGTTGGTACCCGGAATGAGTGCTATATTTTGGTATGGCCCTGTACTGCTACTTTCTCTTATTAAAAAAGCAAAACCATCTGAAGAATTGCAGGGGTAATTGGCATAGTATTCTTCAG
Organism: Mariniflexile sp. HNIBRBA6329; assembly: GCF_043558645.1. Lineage (NCBI taxonomy): Bacteria > Pseudomonadati > Bacteroidota > Flavobacteriia > Flavobacteriales > Flavobacteriaceae > Mariniflexile > Mariniflexile sp. HNIBRBA6329. The sequence goes on from NZ_JBIFXS010000009.1 coordinate 108,043, forward strand.
AGGCTAAAAGATAATTAAATTGTATGGCATCAGATAGGGCTACAAAATCGAATTCAATAACTGTAGCATTTACAGTATTGCCAACTCCTAAAGCGGTTTCAATATCTGGTTCGGTGCCCCAACTAAGTGTACCTTCGCTCAAATCGGTGGTATTTGTAGTGTTCGCTCCCGAGGCAGCATTTCCTGTAGATAGTACAATACCTGTACTTAAAGGAAAATTAGAACCCCCACTTTGAAAACTACCAAAACTAGAAAAGCCATTTACACTACCATTAAGTGATGATGTTACATTAGAAATATCGACACAATTACTAGCTAAATTATTTTCTATGAGGTCTTGTACAGGAATAGTATTATCAATTGTAATTAGCTGAGCGATCACAAAATTACAGCTGCAAACGCATGCTATTATAGTAAGATATATAAATCTCATACTTAAAGTAGGTTTCTAAATAGTATTTTAGGTATAAAAGACACCGAATCAACGGATTAATTATTTCGGAAAAGTATATAAAATTTAGATGAAATGCAAAAAAAATACGACGAAATGTATTTTTAATTGTTTTAAGTAAAAATTTATCGTTTTAATGTGAAATGATTTTTGAATATTCTGCCATCTTCAAGTTCTACGGAAAACCAATAGTCATCCACGGGCAATTCATTTCCATTAAGTAAACCATTCCAAGCTTCCAAAGGGTGTATTTCTTTAAGTAATTTTCCAAACCTATTAAAAATTTGAACTTTAGTGTTGGGCTGAAACATGCTGGAAACACCATATACTTGCCATGTATCATTATAACCATCACCATTTGGCGTGAATACTTTAGGAAACCCAATCACAGAAATTTTGAATGGAGGCGTGGTACCGCAATCGTTTTTAATGTCTTTTACAGAAATAGTATAAAATCCTGGATGAACATTTTCAAAAACATTACTACTTTGAAATGAGGCGTATATACTATTGTTTTCGTCTAGTAACCTGTATTCGTAGGTGCCTTCTCCAGAAACTAACACGGTAACCGTATTGTTTTTGGTTGCATCTGTTATATAAACATCATCAATAGTGGCTATATTAGAAGGTTTAACAATAACAGTTCGGTCTTTATTACAGCCGTTAGCATTGGTAACAGTAACAGTATAGGTGCCGGGTGTATTTATGTTGGTTTCGTAAGTGTCATCACCAGTAGACCAATTGTATGTGTAATTCATTGGTGAATCGTTAATAATACCAGCATTTAAGGTAATAGTTTCAGGATATTTATTTAGACAATAATCTACAGTACTTTCGGTTTCTATATTTGGTAATTTATTAACTATTAAATACACATTTTTAATGCTAAAACAACTATTTGCACTTTCAGTACGTGCGTAAATAATTTGAGAATACGGAGTTGTATTGGTAAATGCTGTGCCTAATTCGTTTTGTTCTAAAATAGCATCGTCAAAAGTTTTGTAATAAGAAACAGGGTTGGTATAACCATAATACATTTGTATTTCGGTTGTAATGTTGTTGAGGTTGAACGTATTGATACCATCTTCAGAACCAATTATATCGCATAAAGACGTAGGTGTAAAATCTTCAATAGGAGCAATGTTTAGATTTAGGGTTAGTACCGAGGTGTCATAACAACCTGTTTTGTCATCATAAACTTCAATATATAGCGGTTGTGGATTGTCTGCGTTATAATTGTACGAACTAGTATTGGTTATTTCATTCGTTCGTGCGATATCTGAATAAAATTTAACCAAAAGACCAGCAATATTGCCTGTTAAATAGTTAGTGGCTTCATTTAAATTAAACCTTGTATAGCCACCAGCAACTCCATCTTCATCACACTGGGTTAGTACATAATCATACGCTATAGGGTTTTTGTTGTAAACAACATAAGCGACACCTTCAAAAGTGCTGTCGCAATCGCCTGTATTAGGGTCTATAAATACTTTGTAAAAACCATCTTCTGAAACTTCAAGGTCAAAATCAGATTCAGCTAAAAGCACATCATTGCGTGTCCAAGTATAAGTGGCTCCAGGGATTTCGTCAGCAGTTAAGATATATTTGTCGCCATCACATAAAAACAATTCGGTAGACGATAACGACGTACTGCTTCTAATAATATCAATTTTTTCTGAAAAGAAAGAAGTTATAAATGGAGGTAAACCTTGCCTTGAATTATTGCTCAATTGAAAACTGTTATGGGTGTAATTACTGGCCGCACCTATATTGTTAGGCGCATTAATTACAGATAGGTAGGGCATGCCTAGGTCGTAACTAATATTCATGGCCCTGTATATTTTACCATTAGGTCCTAATTGAAGTCCACTTCTATATGTTTGTCTTGCATCTAAAACTATTTCGCTGCTGCTAATATCTGGAGCTGTTAAGTTATATTGAAGTAAAGCGCCATATTGAGCATTTGGATCGTTACCTTCTTGACGTGTTGTTTGATAATAGGTTGATACATAAAGCAACTCATTGTTTTGAGAAAATTCAACACCATATGAAGCTTGAGGTTTTAATCCGTTGTTGGAAAAATTAATATATATAGGAGTTTCATTACTTACAATACCTGTGTCTTTATCAAAATCATAAATGTACAAACCAGAAGTTGTATTTGAAGAAACAAGTTTTGTGCCATCGGGTGATAGCTTTAAGTACCCTCTAGAGTCTTCTACCAATGTTGTAAAAGGGGATTCAACTGGCGTTGTATTTAAACCAGCGGTACTAACTTCATATGCATAAAAGGTATTGTTAAATCCAAGACTAGAACTGTTGGGTGCGTAGGTAATAACCCAAATAGATTTACTAATGCAATCCTTAACCACAGCGGTTACTTTTTCCGAGCAGACAGGTAGCAAATTGCTATTTTTTAGGGTGATACTCCCTAAACCTCCGTTTAAGCTTAAATCTACTATTGAGTAATTAAAGCCGAAATTGGGATCTCTATTATTTGTAGAGGTGTCAACAGTAAATATATAATATATGTTGGGGTTGTTGGGTAGTGGTACTACAATGGCAGATTGTGTACTGGAAGGGTCGCCAAATAGTCCTAAACCATTGGGCATAATGCCATGGTTTCTGTTCCAAACAGTAACGCCATCGGTGTAAAATAACAAATTACCATTAGCATCCGATATGGTTGTACAGCCTTCTATAGTACTTAATTGTCCGTCGGTTAGTTCTGTAACCGACCCATCTGCATTAAAACGAATGCCAGCATTATCACCAAAATACCAGTTGGATGCTTCTTTTTGTCCGAAACAGAAAATGGTGCTGAAAAAAGTTAATATTAAAAAGGTTTTTTTCATTTTAGATAGCAAAGCTATCAAAGATATCATAAATCCCGCTGTTTTAATAATCTGTACGATAAAAAGTTGAATAAGGCTGTCCAACCTAAAACTACTATTATTTTGTACAAATGTACCGTATAATTATAGGTTAAATTTGCTTTTAACTTGCATTTAGCGTTTTAAAGTAAAGTGGTTTTTAAAAATACGACCATCTTGCAAAGTGACTGAAAACCAATAATCATCGGAAGGTAGTTTTTGTCCATTTAAAAGCCCATTCCAACCTTCACCTAAAGGGGGCAATTGTTTGATTATTTTTCCAAAGCGGTCATAAATTGTAATTTTGGTATTTGGTTGAAACATTTCTGAAACGCCCATAAGTTGCCATGTGTCGTTAATACCATCATTATTAGGGGTAAAGAATTTGGGATAACCAATAACTGACACTTGATTTGTAACAACACCACAATTATTCTCTACATCTTTTACATGAACATTATAAATGCCTGGGTATACATTATCGAAATTATTACTTTCTTGATAAGGTTTATACAAGTTGTTTTCAGTATCATATAAGGCATAATTATATATACCTTCACCAGTAACTACAACTGTAATTATATTGTTTTCGGTAACGTCTACAATATTGATTTCTTTGAAAGCAGCAATATTTGATGTTTCAACAATAATACTACTTTTTTTACTGCACCCCGTTTCCTTGCTGGTAACGGTAACTGTATATATTCCAATTTCATTAGTTTGTATTTGATAGGTTGTTTCTCCATTGTCCCACAGATATGTGTAATTATTTGGGTCATCATCAATCAAGCCTGTATCAAGATTGATATATTCGGGGAATTTGTTTAAACAATAATAATCGCGACCAACTGCTTCAATATTGGGTAATTTCTGTACTACCAAATCAACTTTACTTATACCGTAACAGGCGTTGGCATTTTCAACTCGCGCAAAAATAGTTTGGTTATATGGTTGTGTATTGGTAAAATTAAAGGGTAATTTGTTTGTTTCTAATAGTGCGTCTTCATAAGTTAAGTAATAGAAAACTCCTAAATTCCTGTTAGGAATTCCTCTCAATATTTCGGAATCGGCTTCTCTTAAGTTAAAAATATGGAATCCATCTTCTGCGCCATCATCATCACATACAGTGGGTAAAACAACATCATTAACATCGGTTAAACTTACAGATAGGGTTAACTCTGAAAAAGAAAAACAACCAGTATCCGTATTAGTTGTTCTAACATAAATAGTTTGAGGGTTCCGTATGTTTTTATAAGAACTACCATTTATTTCTATTGTTCTAGTCGAGTTCAAATAAAAGGCATACTTTAAAGTTCCATTGAGTGATGAATTGATATAGGTCTCATTTAAATTAAAAGTGGTTATTCCGTCTTTAATACCATCTTCATCACATTGAACTAACGACAGATTTGCGGACGATGGTTTATTGTTTAAAAAGACATAGGCTTGTCCTTCTTTTGTACATTCTCCATTATTTGGATTTATTTCTACTTTATAATGTCCACCATCTGTAATTAGTAGACTATAGGTATTATTGGATAGTAAAATATTATTTTTCGTCCAAGTATAATTTGCTCCGGGAATATTTTCGGAAACTAAGCGATATGAACTTCCTTCACATAAAGTTAAATTAGTATCACTTTTACCATTTTGTATAATATCTATTTGTTCTTTGAACAAAGATTGAATAAACGGAGGAAGCCCTTGACCAGATTCGTTAGGTGAGAGGTTAATGGCATTGTGTTCATAATTACAAGCTAAACCAATATTATTAGGGTTTTTAATAACGCCTAAATAGGGAAGTCCCACACCATAAGCAGCAGTGAGTGCTCTATATATTTTTCCATCGGGTCCTAACTGTAATCCACCTCTATAAAGTTGCCTTTCATCTATAACAATTTGTGAGTTTTGAATGTTTGAACCGGAAATATTGAATTGAGTTAGTGTAGAACGTTGATTTAGGGGGTCTTCATTATCATTATTGTTGTTATCATTGGAACGATAATTGTTATATGAATGCACATATAGTAATTGGCTATTAGGGGAAAACTCTAAACCGTACGGGTTATGATTTTCTCCATTAATTCTCAATTCAACTGGATTTGATACTATTCCTGTAGAGGCATCAAAATCATATATAAATAATTCGTCATTTTTAGTGGAATTATCTTCATCGGCAGTAGCATTGGCACAGGCAATTTTAGTACCATCTGGCGATAATTTTAATGCACCTCTAGGATCTGAAATGTTTTTTGGGAAGGTTGATTTTACTGGAATGGGGTTAACGCCATTGTTGCCTACTTCATAAGCATGAAATGTATTGTAAGCAGCACGATTTCCATCTTCTGAAGCGAAAGATACAACCCACATGGATTTAGAAATACAGTCTTTTAAAACTGAAGTTACTTTTTCGCTACTTAGATTTAAAAGCCTAACATTAGCAGTGGTAACAGCTCCCAAACCATTATTTTGGGTCATGTCAACAATAGAGTAATGCAATCCAGTATTGCTTTGTTTGGAACCCACCGTAAAAACATAAAAAATATTGGAATCATTTGGTTTTGGAACTATAATGGCTGAGTGCGTACTAGAGCTATCACCTAGCAAACCTAAGCCGTTTGCCATATATTGATGGTTCTTGTTCCATATAAAAGTTCCATCTGTGTAGAATAATAAATTCCCTGACTTGTCAGACATTGTAGTACAGCCTTCGTGCGTAAAAAGTTGCCCGTCATTTAAAGAACTTACAGTTTCATTGTATGGATTGAATTTGATACCCGCACCATAGCCAAAGTACCAATTAGAGGCTTCACTTTGAGCAAATATGTTTAAGTTTAAAAAACAAAATACGAGGGATGTAAAATACAGTTTCATCTTTTAAAGGCAAATGCCTCTAAAGATATTATAAATCCCTCTTTTTCAATAATAAAAACGATAAAAATATAAATAAGGATGTCCATCCCAATACAATGGCTATTTCGTACCAGTGTACCCCATAATCATAGGCTAAATTTGCTTTGTCAGGAAATTTGGTCATAGCTATACGTTGGAAAGGTTGGTCAATTAGTTTATACATAGATTTTAGTGGAAAGAAATTTTGGATTTTCTCAGCAATTGTTGCATTAAATTTCCATGTGAGGAGTCCAAAAATCAGCCATTCCAAAATAAAGAGAATGAACAAAAAAGCCAATGCAAAAGCAGAACGTTTTACAAGCATACCAAAGAACAAGCATAAACTAAAAAAGCCCATGAGCTTTACAAAATAAGCCACCAAAAAATTGGTTTCTCGTATGATAATGGAGACTTCATTATAACTGGAATAATACAAACCAATACAGATGGAGATTATAAAAATTAATATTGTAGATATTATAGAAAAGAAAACAATGGTATAGAATTTAGACAGGATGAATTCCTTTTTGCTTAAACCATCTATAAGATTTTGTTTCAAGGTTTTGTTACTGTATTCGTTACCAATCATACTCACCACTACTATGGCGAAAAAGAATTTGAATTGTGAAGCAAAAAAAGTGGTTAAATGCCAGATGATAGGGAAATTGAAAATGCCTAATTCACCTAACTCCAAAGTAAAAAAGCCAAAAACATTTATTTTTAATGATGAAAGCAGGATCACAAAAAATGGTAAAACAAATGAAATGAATATGAGAATTTTGCTTGTTCGGTTAAGCAAAAGTTTTTGTAATTCTAGGTTTAGAAGTCGTAACATGGGTTGGTTTTAGAGGTGTTAGTTCTTATCGGTTAATTGTAAAAATTGTTCTTCTAAACTTTCTTTACGTTGTACTAAATGGGTAAGAATGATGCCTTTTTCAAAAAGAAAGTTGTTGAATTCGTCCGACTTCATGGGTTCGTTTAAAAATGCGGTTACCAAGGTATCTTGCACTTTTATTTTTCCAAAAACAGGATTACTTTCCAACAGTTCGATGAGGGCTTCTTGGTTGTTGCATTTAAGTTCGAAAAAGCCGTGGCTGGAAATCATTTCGTCTACTCTGCCGGAATATAATTTCTCGCCTTTACGAAGTACAACTACGTGTGAACATACTTTTTCAACTTCATCCAATAAGTGCGAAGCCAATAAAATAGTAGTGCCTTTGGCGGCAATTTGTTTTATAATTTCCCGTATTTGATGGATGCCTTGTGGGTCTAAACCATTGGTGGGTTCGTCTAGAATTAAAATTTCGGGGTCGTTAAGTAGGGCAGAGGCAATGGCCAAACGCTGTTTCATGCCTAAGGAATAGGCCCTGAATTTAGAATCTTTCCGTTCTAAAAGTCCAACAACTTGAAGTTTTTCGTCTATTTTTCTAAAATCAACATCTTTAATTTTGCAAACCAGTTTTAAATTTTGGGTAGCAGTCATGTACGGGTAAAAGTTGGGGCGCTCTATAATGGCACCAACTTTTTTTAAGGAATCGTGTGTAGTGGTGTTGCCATCAAACCATTTAAAATCGCCAGCGGTTTTGTTCACTACGTTTAAAACGATGCCCAAAGTGGTAGATTTTCCGCTGCCATTGGGACCTAAAATACCATACACATTGCCTTTGTTTATAGTGAAAGTTAAGTTGCTTACGGCTGTTAAATTCCCAAATTTTTTGGTGAGGTTGTTAATAGTAAGTATAGGTTCCAAGATGAAAAATTTTAATTCAGAATTAAGATTCTGTTTTGGTTAGTTTTAAAAGTATGACGAAAGTGTGTAGGTTTTGTTACATATTTGAAAAAAATAAGTATATTTTGTGATGCTTTAGGGATTACTCATACATTTCTGTTGTAAAATTGAAATTGTGACGCGTTAGGGATGGAGGCGGCATCCTTTTGGTTTTCTTTTGATATGGAAATGACCTTAAAAGGAAAGATTTAATTTTAATTGTAGATTACTGCTTTCGCAGGAATGACAAAAACCAAAAGATATAGCCGAAAGCCCGACCCTTGTGGTAACGCCCTAAAAATTGTTACTTTTGATTAACTTTAATATTTATGGACGATTTAATAATTTCTAAGAAAAAACCATCTTTCCCTATAAAACCTAAGTTGCACGAGTACCTTAGTGAGTATAATAGGAATATTAAAATCCCTATTTTTTACGACGATTTATTGCGTTTCCAAGGGTCGATTGTAGTTTATGATAAGGAGGATAATGATACACTTTGGATTCGGGTATATTATAATGAGTATGAACGTCAGGAAATTGAATTGTCGTTGAAAAAGGTGTACACTATTTTGCATTCGGATGGGAATGAAAACACCATTCCGTTTTTAAGTGTAGATGCGATTGATTACTGCACGTTTGGAAATTCGAAACCTTTTAGAATTAAAATCAGGAACATTTTAAACGATAACTTTACTTATTTTTATATTAAAACCGCCGATGCATCCCGGGTATATGGTTTGGAGTTGGAGCATATGCTATCGCCCTATAACTTGAACTTTTTGGTTTATAAGGACACTTTGATTGAAGAGCATATTGCAGGAATTCCGGGAGATGAGTTTATTAAAAAGTTTTTACCAAAATGTGATAAATCGGAAAAATCGCAAATAGCCAAAGAGTTTGTAAAGTTTAATGAGCGCTGTATGATTCGGCTTTTGGGCGATATGCGGTCGTATAATTACGTGATTGTACCAACGCACGATTTTGACCATGTGGTTTATAAAATAAGGGCAATTGATTTTGATCAACAATCATACGAAGGAAAGTTTAATGTGTACCGCCCTCAGTTTTTTAAAGAGAATTTAAAAATGGTTGAGTTGGTTTCTGAAACCTTCCAAAAGCTATCCATAGACCAATATAAAATTGAAGAACGTTCTATTTTAGTGAAACGTTTGAAAAGTTTTCATGGACGTATTGATGAGCTTATAGATTGTATGGTGGAAGATGTGATTTCGAATCCTGAAAATATAGATTTACTTAAGGGAAAAATATTTGATTACACGTTAGATGCTGAATTTATGAAATGTACCTCTATGGGACAGATACTGAAAAAATCGTTGGAATTTTTAACCCAGAACTATGAAAATATTAACCCCATTAATTTTAAATAAATTAGGGTTAATTCCAGTTTTCGTCAAAATCTAAGCCTTCGTAATCTTCAATATCTAAATCGTCTTCAAACTCGTCGAAATCATCAAAATCGTCATCCGTATCAAATAGCTTTTCTGGTGCTTCATCGGGTATTTGCCCGTGTACAAACATGAGGTTTGGGTAATCTACACCTTTTGCTTCTTCAACAATTTCGGCTAATTCAACAAAAAATGTCCACATACTTAAAAAGTCGTACACGTAAATAAGTCGTGTTTGCATTTCATGAACAACATCGTTAATAATTGTTTCATTCATTAAACGTGCCGAAGCATCTTCACTTAAATCGAATAATGAAATTTCTTCACCTTGATCCCATTGGTTGTTGCTTACATAAAAGGAAGCCATTTCGGTACCATCAAACCCGAAGGATTGTGTGATGATGTTGTGTAAATCTTCTAGGGTGTCCGTTTCTCGAATTTCTAAATCGCGAAACACATCATCGTCAACATCGTTATCAAGTATAACTCTAAATCTGTAAATCATAACTAAAAAATATTTTGCAAATGTATGTTATTTTATGCTATTTAGTGAAACGATGTAAGGTAAAAGTCATGGCACTTAACAAGAAAAATGCCCCTATTTGATGTGCAACACCTAACCATAACGGTACTTGTAAAATAATAGTAAATACACCTAGAATAAATTGGGCTATTACCAAAATAACTAATGAGTTAATTCCTTTTTGTTGATGAGGTGTTAACGTGTATTTTTTTGATTTTCTCCAAATTAAGAATATAGAAAACACCACTAAATAAGCAGTTGTTCGGTGTATAAATTGAATACCGCTTGGGTTTTCAATCAGGTTTTTGTAAAATGGTTCTAGGGTATAAGCTGTAAAGTGGATAAATTGGCCATCGTTCATCAAGGGCCAATGGTTATGAAGTAGACCTGCTTTTAAACCTGCCACAAATGCTCCGTAAATAATTTGAAAAATAAGCACGCCATAACTTACCATGATGATGTTTTTCATGGGTTTGTTGGCTGGTTTTCGGTTTGGGAACATAAGGTCTAAGGCTACCCATAGTGTGGCAGCAAATGTTAGAAATGCCGTTGTTAAGTGGGCTGCTAGCCTAAAATGGCTTACATCGGGCATATCTACCAAGCCACTTTTTACCATGTACCAACCTAAAAACCCTTGAAATGCACCAAGCCCGAGAAGAACCAAGCATTTTAATATGGTTTTTTTAGTTAGTTGTTTTCTTATTAAAAAGTATATGAACGGGATAATGAATACCAAACCTATAACCCGACCAATAACACGGTGGAACCACTCCCAGAAATAGATGCTTTTAAAATCTTCTAAATCGAAATGGCTGTTAAGTTTTTGGTATTCAGGGTATTGTTTGTATAGGTCAAATGCTTCTTGCCATTCTTGTTCACTAATAGGCGGGATGGTTCCAGAAATTAGTTCGTAATTGGAGATTGATAAACCAGAATCGGTCAATCGAGTTATGCCACCAACAATAACCATAATAAATATGAGTAGGCAGCCTGTTAATAACCAGTAAATTACATGTTTGTTGTCCTTTTTCATTTTTGTCCGGTCGAGCGCAGTCGAGACCTATTCCCTTTAATGTTAAAAACCTCTCGACTGCGCTCGAGGGGACAAATTTTTTATAGATCCTCTCAGTAGTGCGCGAGAGTGTATTTTTAGTTTTGTTAATTGTTAATTGTTAATTGTTAATTGTTAATCCAAGCCGTTCACCTTCCTTCAACATCAATTTATAAGCAGCGTCATGTTCGTTAGGAATGATGCCTTCTAAAATGGCTTCTTTAATGGTTTCTTTAATGATGCCAATTTCTTTTGAAGGTTTTAAATTGAAGGTTTCCATAATTTCTTCGCCCGAAATTGGAGGCTGGAAATTACGAACATGGTCGCGTTCTTCTACTTCAATAATTTTTTCTCTAACAATTTTAAAGTTGTTATGGTATTTGTTGAACTTTTTAGGATTTTTCGTGGTAATGTCAGCTTCACACAGCGTCATTAAATCGTCCACAAATTCACCAGCATCAAAAACCAATCTTCTAACAGCAGAATCTGTAACTTCATCGTTAGCCAATACAATAGGGCGCGAACTCATGAATACCATTTTCTGAACAAACTTCATTTTTTCATTCAATGGCATTTTCAACCTTTTGAATAAACGGTATACCATTTTAGAGCCTTCAAATTCATGCCCATGAAAAGTCCAGCCTACTTTTTTGTTGAATTTTTTAGTTGGTGCTTTTCCTATATCGTGCAATAATGCAGCCCAACGCAGCCATAGATCGTTCGTGTTTTTGGCAATGTTATCTACTACTTCTAGGGTATGGTAAAAATTGTCTTTATGGCGTTGACCATCTACTTCATCAATACCTTTTAAGGCTATCAGTTCGGGTAAAATGTATTTTAATAACCCTGTTCTTTCAAGTAAAAGAAAGCCTATTGAAGGGGTTTCACTTTCTAAAATTTTATGCAGTTCTACTACAATGCGCTCGTTAGTAATGATTTTAATCCTTTCGGAATTTCTGGAAATGGCATCTAAAGAACTTTTTTCTATGATGAAATTCAGTTGTGTTGCAAATCGGATGGCGCGCATCATTCGTAACGGGTCATCGCTATAGGTGATATCGGGGTTTAACGGTGTACGAATGATTTTGTTTTCTAAATCTGAAATACCATTAAAAGGATCTAGTAAATTACCAAAATTTGCTTCGCTTAAATCTAAAGCCAAGGCGTTTATGGTAAAATCTCTACGGTTTTGGTCGTCTTCCAAAGAGCCGTTTTCAACAGCAGGATTTCTACTGTTTTCGGTGTATGATTCTTTTCTGGCACCAACAAATTCTACTTCAATATCATCGTAAAGAAGCATGGCGGTTCCATAGGTTTTAAAAACCTGGACTTTTGGTTTGTTGGGCAGGTTTTTTGCCACTTGTTTGGCTAGTTTTATGCCATCGCCAATGGCAACCACATCAATATCTTTAGCAGTGCCACGTTTTAAAATATAATCGCGTACAAAACCGCCAATAACGTAACTATCTACATTTAGTTCTTTGGCAGATTGCGAAATGGTTTTAAATATTTTGTGGTGTAATGCTTCTTTGTAATTCATTTATGAAATTTCAATAATCAAATTCCAAATTCCAAACGTTTATTTGGAATTTGGTGCTTGAAATTTGCGTTTTTATTCCCGAATTATCTTCACAACACCATTATTACTTAATTTAATAATGGACGATGGTTTGTTGCAAATTTTTTCGTGGTGCAAATTTACAACATAGTCTACACCTTTTAAAACCTCTTGTTGTATTTCTTTAAATGAATTTGGGGTGGGGAACCCACTAATGTTTGCCGACGTTGAAACAATGGCGCCATTTAGCTTTCTGCAAAGTTGAAAACAAAACTCATCATCTGGAATTCTAATGGCTATGGTGCCATCTTCGGCTACCAAATTTGAAGCTAAATTTTGCGCATCATCATAAATTATCGTGGTAGGTTTATCTGTAATATCAATAATGTTTAATGCAACTTCCGGTACGTTTTTTATGTATTTTTTCAGCATTCTATCGTCAGCAACTAAACAAATTAATGCTTTACTATCCTCCCGTTGTTTTAGGGCGTACACTTTTTTAACGGCTTCGGGGTTTGTGGCATCGCAACCAATGCCCCAAACGGTATCGGTTGGATATAGTATCAAGCCACCATCTTTTAAAATTTGTAATGCTTTATTTATTTCTCCAATCATTTTATGAATCTTATATTTGCAACGGTGCAAATTTACAACAGAAAAGTATAATGTTTTTGTTTTAAATTGAATAGATTGCATTATAAAATTTATAGATAGGTTATTTTAGCTGATGAAGGAAGTTAAGGTTTTTAATACGGAATTAAATAGTGGTTTTAAAGAAGCGTTAACCAAGGTGGTTTATAGTTTTGACTCGTTAGAAGGAGGAGTTGGTAAGCGAAACATTATCAAGATTATATATGTTGAAGGTGTAAATTTAAACATAAAAGCCTTTAAGGTTCCTAATGTAGTAAATAGTATAGTCTATAATTTTTTTAGAAAAAGTAAGGCACAACGCTCATTTGAATATGCAAACAAGTTGATAACGTTAGGAATAGGAACCCCAAAACCAATTGCTTATTATGAGTTTAAGTCGGTTTTTGGCTTCAAAAAAAGTTTCTATATAAGTGAACAATTAGAATGTGATATGACATATCGAGAGTTAACTAAAGATTTCACAATTCCAGACTATGATAATATATTGAGGGCTTTTACTAGATTTACATATAAACTTCACGAAAACGGTGTGAATTTTTTAGATCATTCTCCAGGAAATACACTAATCAAAAAAAATGATGATTCGTATGATTTCTTTTTAGTTGATTTAAACAGAATGCAATTTGGTCCCATGGATTTTGAAACCAGAATTAAAAATTTTGCACGTTTAACCATTCATAAATCGATGGTAGAGATAATGAGTGATGAATATGCGAAATGTTCAGGTGAAGATTATAAAAAAATTTTTAATTTAATGTGGAGCGAAACTGAAGCTTTTCAAAATAAATACCATAGAAAAAGACGTTGGAAAAAACGGCTTAAGTTTTAGAAACCAATCAAGCTTTTTGCTTTATTAGTTCTCTAAGTTTTGTATACTTTAAAAATGTAATATTTGCGGTTTGAACACAAATTACAAATCCATTTATACCATCTAAAAACCCAAATCGTAAAAAATAGGCTTTGAAAAATGCCCATGCAGGATTGAAGAATATTTTCCGCAAAGGCGCTTTTTTTCCTAAATCAAAATAAGCTTTAGCTGCGATACTAGAAAAATGTTCTGTTTTTAAATTAAATTCTGAATAGGTTTGATAAGTCCAATGTAAAATATCTCCATTTAAATGACCAGTTTTGTCGTTTGGACTGTGCATTACTACATTGTCGTGTGGATTTATACCTTTCCATTTTGCTTTTCTTCTATCAAAAACACGTAGTTTTTTATTTGGATACCAATCGGAATATTTAATCCACTGCCCACAAAAATTATTATACCGGTTAGCATAATAACCGTTTAAATTCCAATTATTTTTTAATGATATAATGGATTTTTGTAATGTTTCAGATAGAGCTTCATCACCATCAAGTGAAACGATATAATCGTTGTTAGCTTGTGAAAGTGCAAAGTTTTTTTGCTCTATATAGCCTAAAAATGCTTGTTGGATAAAAGTAACAGGGTATTTGGAGCAAATAGTTTTTGTATTGTCTGTTGAAAAGGAATCTACTACAATAATTTCATCAACAACATCAACTAAAGACTTTAAACATTTTTCAATATTCCGTTCTTCGTTATAGGTAATAATAACACCCGATAGTTTAATCATGTTCTGTGTAATGGTTAGGTAAAAATAGTTATTTTTGCCACAATGAGTAAATTTAAGGCAACAGTAATTATTAGTACGTATAATCAGCGCGATTGGTTGGAAAAAGTACTTTGGGGTTATGAAATACAAACCGAAGCTAATTTTGAAATTATAATTGCTGATGATGGTTCTTCCATAGAAACAAAAAAGCTCATTGAAAATTTCTGTGCTAAGTCTTCTTTAAAAATTAAGCATGTTTGGCAGGAAGATATGGGCTTTCGAAAAACAAGGATACTCAATCAAGCCATTTTAATTGCATCTACAAGTTATTTGATTTTTACAGATGGAGATTGTATACCTAGAAAAGATTTTGTTGAAACACATTTAAAGCTTAGTATACCAAATACGTTTCTTTCTGGAGGTTATTTTAAGTTGCCTGAAGCCATTTCGAAAAGCATATTAAAAAAACATATAATAAACCAAGATTGTTTTAGCTTAGATTGGTTATTAGCCCAAGGACTTTTAAAAAGTTTTAAAACAAACAAATTAACCGCTTCTGGGTTTAAAGCATGGTTTTTAAATACATTTACTACAACTAAATCTACTTTTGATGGTATGAACGTTTCGGGTTGGAAACAGGCTATATTAGATGTAAATGGTTTTGACGAGCGTATGGCGTATGGGGGTGAAGACAGAGAGTTAGGTGAGCGTTTAGTTAACAAAGGGCTGAAATTTAAACAAATACGATATAGTGCTATTTGTGTTCATTTGTATCATGAGCGTCCTTACAAAAATGAGGAGGCATTATTGAAAAATAAAAAGATTAGAAAAGAAACCAAAAAAACAAGGTCTGTATATACCAATTTTGGTTTAAAAAAATAATTCTTCACTATCAAAAATCATAAGCCATACAGAGGCTTTTTTAGGAAAGTGCTTTGCCGCAATACTTGAAAACTTTTCTATTTTTTGATTATTTTCAGAATTATCTCTATGAATACAATGGAGTAAAACACCCTTTAGTTTACTTGCTTTAAGATTTTTTTTAATTTATAAATGTCTTGTGGGTTAATGCCTTTCCATTCATCACTATCTTTCTTAAATAGTTGTGATTTTTTATTTGGATACCAATACGAATGTTTAATCCAATATCTGCAATAGTGTTTGTGATTATAAAGTATATGAAATGTTTTTTTAGAAATTTAAGATTTTCCAAAAATTGAATGAATTTTTAAACGTCTTAAAAATGATAAATTCCTTTTTTCGGGTACGCCATGTTTCGTAATGTATGATCTTACTGTTTCTACCATTCGTTCAGCAGATTTACCATCGTTATATGGATGAAATTGGTTGTTTATATATGCTCTAGATTTTGAAAAAGGGTCTTTTTCCAAATTTGTTTTCACTAAGTTTTCTAAAGCGTTATAATCGGTAGAATTTTCCCAATTTATTTTTTCAGAAATACTATTAAAGGTAATTACAGGTTTATCTAGTAAAATAAATTCGTAAATAACAGATGATGTGTCACTTATAAGTATATCGGCGATTAGTAAAAATTTAATAATGTTTTTTTCTTCTTGAAAAATAATATTCGGGGTATTTTCAGCTAAAATTTTATAGGCATCTAACCATTCTTGGGCCATTAAAGGATGAAACTTTAACAAAATAACATATTCAGCATGCTTGTTGGCTAAGTTCTTTATTTGGTTTATTAAATGTGGGCCAGAGGTTAATTTTGGTGAAAAGGTAGGTGCGTATAAAATTACTTTTTCTGCACTATATGTTTTTAGAAGTTCTGCTTTGTAATTGGAGTATTTGTTTTTGTCTTTTCCGTAAATGTCTAACTTAGGCCATCCGGTTTCAATAACATCAAAGTTTTTGTGTTCTTCCTTAAGTTCATTAAATTTATTTGTAAAATATGGGCCTTGTGTTAGATACAAATCAAAATAATGTCTAATTCTAAAGTGTCCTTTTTTTTCGCCAGCCAACCCATGAAATATTTGAGTTTTTAAACCTCTCAAATAATGAGGTACTTCATTTCCTGGTACAAGAATTACATCGCTTTTATAAGCTTTTAATACAGAAACTTTTGTAGTATGTTTGTCCGATTTAAAAGGAAAATCGTTATAAATGTGTTCTTTTACAAACCAAATAAAATCGTCGTTATTAGCTTCAAGAACTTCTTTTATGGGTTCTAAGATACCGAATGCATAATTATTTTGGCAAAAAAGAATAACCTTCATTACAACATATTGTTTACATTTTCTAAATCTTCAATAAAATCAATTTCCATACAATTGTATGCTGAAATATCTACGGCTTTAATTTTTAAAGCATCTTTTTCAATGGCTAGTTCAAGGCCTCTTTCAAAGTAATCATTATCATCACATTCTTCTAAACGATCAATAAACTTTAGGATATCGTTTGAAGAAATAAAATTAATGCCAACCGCTTCACCTAAACCATTTTTTACGGTTTTAGAAAGTTCAAAAATATAATTGTTTTTTAAAGTGTACTTTACCTCTTCATCTGCAACTTTACTAGTGTTTACAGCAACAAAGGATTGGTTTTCTTGTATGTATGGGTTTAATATTTCCAATATTTTTTCATCAAAAACAACATCACCATTAAACCAAAGTACCGACTTGTCTCTATGTTTTTTTAAAGCTTGTAACAAACTTTTTGATGTATTGGTTCTATCAAAAAAGGGATTGTAAATGTACATGAGCTCAGGAAACCGTTCCATTATTAAGTCTTTTTTAAAACCTACAACTACATTAATATCGTCAATATTGAATTTTGAAGCGATATTTTCGGTTTGCATTTGCATAATGCTTTTTCCGTTTTTTAGAGGAGTTAGAGGTTTAGGAAACGGATTGCCCAATCTAGAGCCAATACCGGCAGCAAGGATTATTATTTTCATTTAGAGAAAATTATTTTTTTGATAAAAGGATAGCTATAAATGTTAAAAATATCAGCATTAAAGCTTAAT
This sequence comes from Mariniflexile sp. HNIBRBA6329, assembly GCF_043558645.1. Classification (NCBI taxonomy): domain Bacteria; kingdom Pseudomonadati; phylum Bacteroidota; class Flavobacteriia; order Flavobacteriales; family Flavobacteriaceae; genus Mariniflexile; species Mariniflexile sp. HNIBRBA6329. The sequence goes on from NZ_JBIFXS010000009.1 coordinate 125,785, forward strand.
TCGTGCAAAGTTAGCATAAATTTAAAACTAACATGATGATATATGGTTTGATTTTTTTGTATGGCTAACAAAGAATTTATTTTTGTAGTTTTGGCAAAACTATAATGACATTGAAAATGATTCATAATATCGATATAAATTTTCTTAATAATACCTTTGATAATTGGCAAATTGATTTTGAGAAAGATGACGAGTATATTACAATTAAAGGGACTCCGGATGCTCATTCAGATGAGTTATTCAATATTTTGAAACTTATCAGTTCAGAGTGTCATTACAATGTAACAATTGATTTAAACAATGATAACCATATAAGTGCTGTAGTAAATTTAAAAATGACGAAGGCAAAGTATAATAGAATGTACACATCTGGTTGTTTTGATATCTTCCATTATGGACATCTTAATATTTTAGAGCGCAGTAAAGAGCTTTGTAATTATTTAATTGTTGGTGTTTCAACAGACGAATTAATAGAAAAAGAAAAAGGTAAACGTCCAATAATTTCATTTGAAGAACGCGCTAAAATTGTAAGAGCTATTAAGTTTGTAGACGAAGTAATTCCACAAACTGATAAGAACAAACAGCGTATAGTTGATGAATATCAGATTGATGCTATTTCCGTTGGAGATGATTGGAGAGGTAGATTTCCTAAAACAAGTTGTCCGGTTGAGTATTTTTCGTATACTGACAGCGTTAGTAGTACTATATTAAAAGATTTATTAAAGCTTTAAACTAAAGCTTTATCATCTTTTGAAGTATCCCAGTCTTTAATAGGTGTTTCCCAATCTCCATACCGATAAGTTAAATATTCATCAGTAAATTCAGGTATAGAATAATCATGGCCTTTAAAATTGATAGCCTTGAAAGAACTGTAAAACTTACTAGGTACACATTTTACTTTATTGTCTATTTCCCAATAGCTATTATCGTCTTTAGGGTATTTTATAAATACATCAAGGCATACAGTTCCTTTTAAAAGGCCAAAAAAACGACGCTCACGTATTTTAATCATACGGATATCGCCTTGTTTAAATGGAGGGATAGATTCTTGAAATAATCGAAATCTAACCCGGTATTTTTTTTGCTTTAATTGATTGTGAAAATTATCGAGTTTAGATTTTTCACTTACCATCATAGAAATGTCTATGTCATTGTCCCAAGGTAATAATCGGTTTTCTCGTCTAATTCCTAAAAGCGTACCTCCTTCTAGCCAATATTTTATTTTACAATCGTCCAGTATTTTGCCCACATCTTCAAGCATTCTTTCTGCTATAACTGTGTTTTTGCCTTCTAAGCTAATGTTATATGCCATAATTATTATAGGTTTAAATCAAAAAAATGTTTTAGTTCGCTTAGTGGGTTTCCAATTTTTAACCAAAAGCTATTAATATTTAATGATTTGGCAGATTTGATTGCTTCTTCATTATGCTCAAAATAGACAACATCATCGATTGAAAGGTTGTATTTAGAAAGTAATATTTTAAAATATTCTGGATTAGTTTTATTTGGATTATGGCTTAAGCTAAAAACAGGATACGGCATATTTACAATGCCGAGAGAAATTAATTCATTTTCATCGGCATTTGTAACTATGATTTTTTTATTTGTATAGCTATCTAGAAGCATTTTTAATTCTTGATTAATACCATCTTTAGTAACAAAAGTATTCCATGCATCAACTAAAATTGTCTTCATAATATCTAAAATATTTATACTAAACCGCTACATCATTATCACGAAGTGCATCATTTAAAGGTGTTTTTGTGACATTAAAACCTCAGCAGCATTAGTTTATTTTAATTTTTTGTTTAACCAATTTAAAATATAGGTTTGGGTTTTTGGTTTTGCCATTTCCAAACTTTGAAACGTTAAAAACAATTTGTTTTTATTTTTTTCAAACCAAAATAATTTGAGTTTAACTTTTAAGTGACTCTTATAAGACCTAAAATAAGTTAATTTGATATTTCTTCTGTAATGATACGTGTTGTTTTTAATTTCTAGATGGTCTGCTAACGAATATATCACAAATTGTTTTTTGTTCCTAAAACGATATTTTATGTTATCTGCTAAATCATTTTCTTTGAAATAATTGACTAAAACGGATTTCCTTACACTATAAGGGGCATGAAAGTGCCTAATGTATTTATTTGTTCCAGCTAATTTAGCTCCTTTTTGCTGAATGCCTTTAAAACTAGCTCCTTTTTTTATTTTGGATTTTCCGAGAAATGAAAGCACATTATGGTAGAACTTTCTGAGTTTTTTATCTTCATTAAATTTTTTCCAACGCCCTCTAATAATAGGGTATCCATTAATAAAGAAATCGCTGGGTTTTGTTTCTCTCATTAAAAAGAAGTCATCATTAAAAATCACAAAATGTTCAGATAAATCTGGAATTTTAAAAAACATGGTCTCTATAGAACAAGAGCAAAAACAAGGTAAATACTCTTCAAAACCTTTAAAAATAATTTTATGATCTATGAGTATTAAATTTATGTCTTTACTTTTAGCTAATGATGAAAGAGTATCAAATGATTCTGGTTTTTGATTATCTGTTACAAGAAATATGTTTCTAAAATAAGGGGCGAATTTTATAATGGACTTTATTGCTATATCAATTTCTCCAATCGAGTTAAAACGAACACTTTCTTTTTTTTTATTAAAATCTATTTTAATTTCTAAATGTTCATTTATTTTCTTTTGCCAATTTGTATCATTACCATCTACCCACGGAATTACTGCATCAATACAAATATCAAGAGATTGGTCTCGCATTTAATTAAATTTAAGAATAAATAAAACAGCAACTTCCCTATTAATTTGTAGCATAAGAAGTAATTTTTATACAGCCACATCGTTTTCACGAAGCGCATTGTTTAGAGAGGTTTTCTTATCGGTACTTTCTTTACGTTTTCCAATAATTAAAGCACATGGCACTTGGTATTCACCTGCAGCAAACTTTTTAGTATAACTTCCTGGTATTACTACCGAACGTGCTGGTACACGACCTTTCATTTCAATAGGTGTGTCGCCCGTTACGTCAATTATTTTAGTACTCATAGTTAAAACTACGTTGGCGCCTAAAACCGCTTCGGTTTCAACATGTACACCTTCAACAACAATACACCTAGAACCCACAAATACATTATCTTCAATAATTACAGGGGCAGCTTGTAAAGGTTCTAAAACGCCACCAATACCAACACCACCAGATAAATGTACGTTTTTACCAATTTGGGCACAACTTCCAACGGTAGCCCACGTATCAACCATAGTGCCTTCATCTACATAAGCACCAATGTTTACGTAACTTGGCATTAAAATAGTACCTGGAGATAAATACGAACCTTGTCTTGCAGAAGCACCTGGAACCACACGGACACCTTGTTCTTTGTAATTGGTTTTTAAAGGCATTTTATCGTGATATTCAAAAATACCTGCTTCTAAAGTTTCCATCTTTTGAATAGGGAAATATAAAACAACTGCCTTTTTTACCCATTCGTTAACTTGCCAGCCACCTTCAATAGGTTCAGCCACTCTTAATTTACCTTTGTCTAATAAATCGATAACCTGTCTGATGGCAGAAGTTGTTTTTTCTTCTTTTAAAAGCTCTCTATTCTCCCAAGCTTGTTCTATGGTTTGTCTTAATTCAGTCATTATATATTTAATTTTTGGCAAATATAATAGTATCCATTAAAAAAACAGGAACGAAACACCTATTAATATGGATTTTGAAAGAAATTAAAAGATGCCGTTAAACGACTTATTTTTAAAAAATAGTCTATCGGTTTCTCTTTTAAATAAAATAATTATCCGATGAAATGCATTTTTGGTGTATTTCGTCTTTTAAAATAAGCTTTTTATCTGTTTACCGATAAAAATTTGCCGCTCCACTACTAATCGAAAATACCCGTGTGTACAACTAATTTATTGTGTGCAAGCATTCATGTGCCTATATATTTGTCTCATCAAACAATAACAAACACATGAAAACAAATTTCTACATATTAATAATCTTCTTACTAACTTTCTCTTTTGGTAATGCACAAAGTTCTACTGAAACTGTAAAAGTTGAGATTAATAATACTGTTTCTGTTACTGAAGATACTAAAGAAGTAAGTGTTGAAAATGAAGCTATTTTAATTGAAGCTTCAGAAGTAAAAGAATCTATTGCTCGTAGTAATAGTGATATTAAACTTTACTTCAACCGTTTAAGAAATGTAGATAACTTAAACTTATTATTTCCAAAAATAAATAAAGCTGTAAAAGCTTAATATAAAAAAGAGTTCATATTCAAATATTTCACAAGGTTAAATTATTTAAAAGGCTTTCTTAAAAAGAGAGCCTTTTTTATTTTTATACTCTATTTTTGCAGAAAGAATAAATATGGCACGCATTTTAGCTATTGATTATGGTATGAAACGTACAGGTATTGCGGTAACCGATGCATTGCAGATTATCGCATCTGGACTTACCACAGTTAATACCAATGAATTGATTTCTTTTTTAAAAGATTACATAAGTAAAGAATCTGTTGAATTGTTTATAGTTGGCGAACCTAAGCAAATGGATAATACGGCATCTGAAAGTGAAGTGTTAATTGCGCCATTTTTAAAGAAGTTGAAGGAGCAGTTTCCAAGTATACCAGTAGAACGTGTTGATGAACGTTTTACTTCTAAAATGGCATTTCAGACCATGATTGATAGTGGGCTGAAAAAAAATCAGCGAAAGAATAAAGCACTGGTAGACGAGATTAGTGCTACTCTTATTTTACAAAGCTATTTGTATTCTAAATAAATTAGAATATTGCTAATTATTTTTATTATAAAATGTTTACTTTTACTACTGAATCCATAAAAATTATTATATGAAGCAATTTTACTTTTTATTATTTATTACGTTTTTCAGCGTTAACCAAATGAATGCTGAAGCTTGTCCTGCAGCAGGAACAACATCTTCTGGGGGCAATCAAATTATATTTTCACATGCTGCTGGAACATCTTCATGTGTGAATAGACCTGCCACAATTGAGATAAATGGAACAACAACATTTCAACTAGATCCTTTTTCTTGCTCGGAATCCATTTCGGTATATAACCGTATAAGTGGTCCCGCAATAGTAGGACAAGGTTTTTCGGTAACTAGTGGTTTTGATACGTCATGCTCGTATAGTGGAGGCACGTTGCCTGTTGTAGATTTTAAGTTTTTAAACGAACAACTTAAAGTTTATCCTAGTCCTTTAATAGAAGGGAATGACATAAAAGTAGCATTTGGTTTTAATGTAACCGCTAAAATAGACTTGTATAATGTTACAGGAAAATTAGTTCTAAGCGATAGTATTAATAATAAAAGTACTAAAAGCATCAATATATCAAGCTTTTCAAATGGCGTTTACATTGTTAGAATTAAAATAGATAATACTTCATTTTCTAGAAAAATTGTTATTTTAAAATAATAATTAAATCAATTAATAAAAAACGCCTTAGACATAAGGCGTTTTTTTTATGTGATTCTTTAACAAAGAATTTCTTTTAGTATTGTATTTTTGCAATCAATAACAGAAATTTTAACCATGATTTTACCCATTGTAGCCTATGGCGACCCTGTTTTGAAAAAAGTAGGCGTTGATATAGATAAAGACTATCCAGATTTAAAAGCATTATTAGATAATATGTTCGAAACCATGTATAATGCCAGTGGAGTTGGTTTAGCAGCACCTCAGATAGGATTAGCTATTCGATTGTTTATAGTGGATACTACGCCATTTTCAGATGATGAAGATTTAACCGATGAAGAACAAAAAGCTTTAAATGGCTTTAAGCGTGTTTTTATAAATGCAACCATTTTGAAAGAAGAAGGTGATGAGTGGGCGTTTAACGAAGGGTGTTTAAGCATTCCAGATGTTCGTGAAGATGTTTTTAGAAAACCAAAAGTAACTATTGAATACCTTGACGAAAATTTTGAATTACATACCGAAGTTTTTGATGGCTTAATAGCTAGGGTTATTCAGCATGAATACGACCATATTGAAGGTGTGCTGTTTACCGATAAACTATCCAGTTTAAAAAAACGTTTGATAAAAGGAAGACTTGGCAACATATCAAAAGGAAAGATAAATGTGGATTACCGCATGCGTTTTCCAGACCAAAAAAAGAAACGATAATATTTGCAAGACATCAATAAACAGTTGATATTTGCCCTTTTCAAAAAAATAATTTATGAGTTTAGAAAAAGTTATAGCTATTACAGGAAAACCAGGTTTATATAAATTGGTGGCCCAAACCCGAGGAGGTTTTGTGGCAGAATCGTTGATTGATAAAAAAAGATTATCTGTTAATATTCAACAAAATGTAAGTGTTTTAAGTGAAATAGCTATTTATACTTTAACGGAAGAAGTGCCTTTAAAAGACGTGTTTAAAAACATTAAGAAAAAGGAAAATGGCGGAGCAACTTCAGTAAAAGCTAAAGATAGTAAAGACAAACTAGAAGAGTACTTCTTTGAAGTTTTACCAGATTACGATGAAGACCGTGTGTATGCAAGCGACATCAAAAAGGTAATTCAATGGTATAACTTATTGTTGGAACACAATATGTTAGATTTAGAAGATGATTCTGATTCAAAGCCAAAAAAAGCTAAAAAAGAAGCAGTTAAAGACGAAGAAGAGTAGAAACCTTTTTTGTTTTGTTAGATATAAGGCATAATTTCGACATAGAAATTGTGCCTTTTTTAATTGATATATGATTGTCCATAATCAGTAATAATTCAGTTTCTATGTCAGGTCGAGCGCAGTCGAGACCTTATTGTTATTCTACTTAATAAGATAACCTCTAGACTGCGCTCGAGAAGACATTTGATTACGAATCATACCAGAAAATAGAATTAGTATAATGAATATAACAAAACCCAAATTAAAGAATATTGTTTTTTTTATTCTAGTAGCAGTTTTAATCATTCCTCAAACAAGAAAACCCATTCAAGTGTTATTACATAAAGCTATTGCGTTTGTAAGACCAGTGAGTGTAAACGACGAAAAACTCACTAAAATCAACAATTACATTTGGAAACTAACAGATAAAGACAATTCGATTTTTGATTTTGAAGACACCAAAGGAAAGGTTGTTTTAATCAATTTTTGGGCAACTTGGTGTCCGCCTTGTATTGCTGAAATGCCCAGTATACAAGCGCTTTACAACGATTACAGTGATAAAGTTCAGTTTCTTTTTGTTACTACCGATGGGTATAGTGAAGTAGATCCGTTTTTAGCTAAAAACAACTATACATTTAAAGTGTACAGGCCAGTAACCGACTATCCGGAATTCTTCAATATAACTACCATTCCAAGAACGTTTTTAATCGACAAAGAAGGAAACGTTATTATAGACGAAAGTGGTGCCGTAAATTGGAATAGCCATAAAGTAAGAAGCACCATTGATAATTTATTGAAATAATTAAAACCCATTGTGTTTTTGTCAGAATTCATTTTTCATTAATTTTAAAAACATTAAAAAATGAATGTTATGAAAATGGTAGTTTTAGATGGGTATACCCTAAACCCTGGCGATTTAACATGGGAAAGCCTTAAGCAAATTGGCGATTTAAAAGTTTATGATCGTACCGATTTCAATCCAAAAAAAGTTCTCGAAACCATTGGTGAAGCCGAAGTCATATTTACCAATAAAGTACCCATTCCAAAGGAAGTGCTTACCCAAGCTCCCAATCTTAAATATATAGGTGTTTTGGCAACGGGCTATAATATTATAGATGTTGAAGTTGCTCGTGATTTGAATATAGTGGTAACAAATGTTCCAAACTACGGAACAGCTGCTGTAGCGCAGTTTACCATGGGTTTGTTGTTGGAAATGTGTCATCACATAGGCGATCATAACAATGCGGTTAAAAAGGGAGAATGGACAAAATCATTAGATTTTTGCTTTTGGAATAAACCATTGATAGAGCTGGCAGGTAAAAATTTAGGCATTATAGGTTTTGGGCGTATTGGGCAAGCAACGGCTAAAATTGCGCAGACGTTTGGGTTGAATATTTTGGCATATAACAGAAGTAAAGATTTCTCATTGGAAACGAGTACTTGTCGATATGTTGAATTGGAGGAACTTTTTGAAAAATCAGATATTATTAGTTTACATTGTCCGTTGTTTGAAAGTACCGAAGGCATCATCAATAAACAGAATATTGCCAAAATGAAAGATGGTGTTATGATAATTAATACTGCAAGAGGTGGTTTAATTGTTGAAGAAGATTTAAAAGAAGCGCTTAATTCAGGTAAAGTAGCAGGTGCCGCCGTTGATGTGGTTTCATCGGAACCTATTCAGGAAAATAACCCACTATTAAAAGCAAAAAATTGTATTATAACACCTCATATTGCATGGGCTGCAAAAGAATCGCGGGCACGTTTATTACAATTTGTAGTTGATAATCTAAAAGCGTATTTAAGTGGAAACCCTGAAAATGTAATAAACGCTTAATTAGACTTTGGTTTTTCTATAGATTGTATAATGAAAAGATTCAAAAGAATAAGTGTGAAAGCATAAACTGTATCTTCTATAGGGATAGTGAACAATCTTAAGTTTAAATTTTCAGTATTATTATACCAAACCACTTCATTTTCAATAAAACTTCCTGTTAAAATACCATTTACTATAAAAAAAGGAATTAGCATGACTAAAAATGTTAGTAAATAAGATTGAAGAAGTTCTGGCTTTTTGTTAACCACTATAAGTGTCAATATAGTAGCCAAAGTAAAATTTATAAAGGTGTACCATTTGTCGTAATTATATATGGAAACCATAAAAAAACAAAGAATCAAAATATAGCTAGTTAGTCTTGTGGCGCCACGTGATAATTCTAGATTTGGAAAATAGTATAATAATGAATAATGTGTAAATACACAGGCATAGGGGATGCATATAAAAAACAGCCATTCTTCAATAGGTAAATTAAATAGTTTTGCACCTAAATAATAATCGGGGTTAAAGCCCCAAATTCCGTGTATAGTAAAGAATACATCCCAAGGAATAAAAATGAGCATACTAACTAAAATGCCCATGCCTAAAGATTTCCAATATTTATAGAATTTTAGTTTTGGATGAAAACTAAATATAAAAGGAACAGATAACGAGCCTAAATTTAAAAGTAGGTACAAATAGGTCATTTGTTGTTTTTGAAATATTTAAATGGCACAAACAGCATTCCAAAACATTCGCCATCTTCTTTTCCTAAATGTTTATGGTGCATTTTATGAGCGCGCCTAACACCTTTTGCATACCAATTATTGGCATTTCTAAATAATTTGAAACGTTGATGTATAAAAATATCGTGCACTAAAAAATAAGACAGTCCGTATGCAAAAATGCCAATACCAATAGGTAGGCCGGCCCAAAATATATCGTATTTCCAAAGTAAAAAGCAGCTAATACTAACTACGGCGTAAAAAACAAAAAAAGCATCGTTACGTTCAAACCAACTATCGTGGTCTTTTTTATGGTGGTCTTTGTGCAAACTCCATAAAAAACCGTGCATGACGTATTTATGGGTAAACCACGCCATAAATTCCATAATGCAATAAGTTGCTATAAAAAAGAGTATAAATAGTGCCGTTTGCATGCTATAAATTTACATTAAATTTAATTGATACTTTACGTAACTACGCATCAATAATTCTACTTTTTTAGGGTTTGAAACACGTATTCTGGCATTTCTTATTTGTAACGCAGGTGTTCTTTTTAGTTTTTTTAAGAGTTGTTTGTAATACCTGTAAGCCATAAAAACACCAAATTTTGCTTCAATAGGTAGCTTTTTAATACCACTCAAACCTTTCTCAAAATCTTGTTCAATATCATCAATAATTTGTTGTTTTGAGTTTTCATTTAAATTACTCAAATCCACATTAGGGAAGTAGCTTCTGTTCAATTCATCAAAATCTGCCTTCAAATCCCTTAAAAAGTTTACTTTTTGAAATGCAGAACCCAATGCCATAGCGGTTTCTTTTAATTCGTTGTATTTATCATTATCGCCTTTTACAAATACTTTTAAACACATAAGCCCAACCACATCGGCAGACCCGTAAATATAATTTTTGTATTCCTCATCAGTTAAATAGGTGGTTTTATGTAAATCCAATTGCATACTTTTCATAAAGGCATCAACTAAGCTCTTATCAATGTTGTATTTGTGATAGGTGTATTGAAATGAATTCAAAATAGGGTTTAGGCTTATTTTATCTTTTAAAGCACGTTCTAAATCTTCAGAAAATCTATAGAATAATTCTTCTTTATTGTAATCGTGAAAAGAATCTACAATTTCATCTGCAAACCTTACAAATCCATAAATATTATAAATGTCATTTCGTATCGATTTGTATAACATTTTAGTAGCTAATGAAAACGAGGTGCTATAAGTTTTGGTTACAATTTTACTGCAATTGTAAGATACTGTGTCGAATAATGCTTTCATAGGTTGTGATGTTTTAATACTAAATCGGCTACTAATTTTCCCGAAATTAAAGAAGGCGGAACCCCAGGTCCGGGAACAGTTAATTGTCCTGTAAAATATAAACCTTTAACTTTTTTGCTTTTTAATTTGGGTCTTAAAAAGGCGGTTTGTGTTAGCGTATTAGCCATTCCGTAGGCATTTCCTTTGTAGGAATTGTAATCTTTTACAAAATCGTTAATACAAAAGCTTTCCTTAAATATAACATGATTTTTTATATTTTGGGAGGTTATATTTTCAAAACGGTCTATAATTTTGTTAAAGTAGGTTTCGCGCAATTCGTGCGTGTCTTCCAAACCAGGAGCAAGTGGTATTAAAAAAATACCTGCCTCTTTGCCTTCAGGAGCTGTGCTATCATCTGTTTTACTGGGAAAACTAGCGTAAAACAATGGATTTTCTGGCCATTTTGGATTATCGTAAATAGCTTCGGCATGTATATCAAAATCAACATCAAAAAATAAGGTATGATGATTTACATTGATAAGTTTTTTATCAAAACCTACATAAAAAAGTAGGGAAGAAGGTGCAAAGGTTTTTTTGCTCCAATAAGTTTCGGAGTATTGTCTATACGGTTCATCTAGTAAATTTTCAGTGTGATGGTAATCTGCACCGCTTACTATAATGTCACTTTTATATATGGTTCCTTTTGAAATGATGCCTACTGCTTTACCATTATCTACGATAATTTTATCGACTGGGTTTTCTGTTTTTATGGTAACACCAAGTTCCTTTGCAAGATGTTCCATGGCTAGAATTACTTGGTACATGCCTTTTTTTGGGTGAAAGGTGCCAAGACCAAAATCGGCATAATTCATAAAACTATAAAAAGACGGGGTGTCACTTGGTTTTGCACCTAAAAATAGCACCGGAAACTCAAGAATTTTAACTAACCTTTCGTTTTTAAACTCTTTTCTAACATCTTTTTTTATAGTGCTAAAAAACTGATTTAGCTTGGCAATGGTTTTAGGGGTAACCAATTCCAAAGGTGAAACACCAGGGTTGTACACCAAATCTTTTATAGCTATATCGTAATTGCTTTTGGCTTTTTTGATAAAGGTGTCTAGTTTTTTAGAACTGCCAGTTTCTTCTTTTTCAAAAGCTATTTTTATTTTTTCCAATGTGTCTTCAATGGTTATGAAATCGTTTTTGCCAAAGTATACACTATATGCTGGATTTAATTTTTCTAAGGAATAATAATCGGAAGGTTTTTTATTGAAATCGGAAAAAAAACGTTCAAAAACATCGGGCATCCAGTACCAGGTTGGACCAATATCAAAGGTGAAGTCTTCTCTTTTTAATTGTCTGGCGCGACCACCAATGGTTTTGTTTTTTTCAAGTATGGTAACCTTGTACCCAGCTTTAGCTAAGTAGCATGAAGCTGATAACGATGAAAAACCTGAGCCTATTATAAGTATATCTTTTTTCATATTGTTTAACAAATATAGTTAAAGGTTAAACAATATAAAAGTATTTATAAATCTTTAACTAAATTTTCTATTGATTTGTAGATGGATATGTTTTTAGGAAGCTTATTGTTGCTATAATTTGTTAGTTTGTGCCCTAATAGAATTAATGAAGCGTGGTTGTTTTCCAAAAGTAAATTGTTGAATTCATCAAGATAAGCTGTGATTTTTTCTTCTTCAGGATAAATAGTGAAATAAGAGATAAACGAAATATCATTAAAAAAGTTAAATAAATCTTTCAAATTATTCATTGGAACGCTTTCCCCAAGGAATACGGTATGGTAGCCTTTGCTTCTTAGTTGGTAATTTATAAAAAGCAAGCCAATGTCATGTATTTCGTGTTCTGGTAAAAACAAAACATAGGTTTTGGTGTTTGGTTTGGGGGTTAGGTTTTGTGTGTTTTCAATGTTTAAAAGAATTTTTTGCTTGATAAGTACCGATATAAAATGTTCGTGTGCTGGCGTGATGGTGTTGGTTTGCCATAAAACCCCTATATGGTTTAGCAAAGGTAGGAATACAGTATAGAAAATGTCGCTAAATGTTTTGCTTTCAAGTAAGCTGTTGTATGTGGTATTAAAAAGCGTTTGGTTAAAATTGAACATGGCCAGTTTAAAAGTGTTCACAGCATGATCCTCCGTTTTTCCAATAGAAGCTATTTCCTTAACTTTCTCCGGAATATCTTCTTCTTTAAGTTCTGCAATTTTTGAAATTTTTAAACCATTGTTGTTTAAATATGAAATATTGAGCAGTTTTTGCAAACTCTCAATACTGTAGGTTCTAATATTGGTATCAGTCCTATTTGGTGAGAGTAAATTATAGCGTTTTTCCCAAATTCTTATGGTGTGCGCTTTAATTCCAGTAAGATTTTCAAGATCTTTAATGCTGAAGTTAACCTTAATATTGTTCATCAATAATTGATTATAGTTAAACAAAAGTACACTAATCAATTGATTAAATCAATTTTAAAAGGAATTTTTTAATGGATTTATGAATAAAAGTGCGCACGAGAAGACTCGAACTTCCACATCCTAAGCGAATACCAGCCCCTCAAGCTGGCGCGTCTACCAATTCCGCCACGTGCGCAATGAACGCCGTAAAAATAGAAAAAGTTAAGCAATTAAGCCTAACTTTTTCTATTGAGTTAAAAGGAGGTTTTAAAAATGTTTAATCTGTTTAAACTATATGTGCAATCACCTTAAAAATACTATCAAACTTAAATAAGTTCTTTCAATTTATTACAAGCAATTTCAGCAGTAATATCGCGTTGTGGCGACCCGAACATTTCATAGCCTACCATAAATTTTTTAACGCTTGCGCTTCTTAATAATGGTGGATAAAAACTCATGTGCCAATGCCAGTGGCTGTTGTCCTTTCCATTGGTGGGTGCTTGATGGATACCACTGGAGTAGGGGAATGAAGTGTTGAATAATTTATCGTAAGCTTTGGTCAATACCGAAATAGCTTGAGCAAAAAGGAACGATTCGTTATCTTTTAATTCAATAATGTTGGATTGATGTCTTTTAGGAACAATCATTGCTTCAAATGGCCATACGGCCCAAAAAGGCACAAGTACTACAAAGGCATCATTTTCAAAAATAATGCGTTCTTTTTTTGATAGTTCTTGTTTTAAATAATCCCCTAAAAGACTGCTTTTATTTTTATTATAATATGCTAACTGGTGTTTGTCTTTTTTGTCAACCTCATTGGGCAGACTTGTTTGGCTCCATATTTGTCCGTGTGGGTGCGGATTGCTACAACCCATAACGGCACCTTTATTTTCAAATATTTGAACGTAATTGATTAATTTGTTGGCAGCAAGTTCTTTGTATTCCCGTTGCCATGCGAAAACTACTTTTTCAATTTCTGAAGGTTGCATGTCCGCCAAACTTTTGGAGTGGTCCGGACTAAAACAAATGACTTTACAGATGCCCTGTTCGCTTTGCGCTAAAA